>NZ_JBFTQB010000226.1:0-8164 GCF_056398785.1 Paenibacillus sp. 01T422
GGATGTGATCTCATGGGATTCCTATCCAACTTGGGATGTGATCTCATGGGATTCCTATCCAACTTGGCATCATGCGAAGGATCAAAGCAGCTTGGCAGCTTGGTTCTCGCTCAATCATGACATGTTCCGTTCCTTGCGAGGCGGACAACCGTTTCTGCTGATGGAAAGTACACCAAGTTCGACGAATTGGCAGCCTGTTTCTAAGCTTAAGAGGCCGGGCATGCATCTGCTATCCTCTTTGCAGGCTGTAGCTCACGGTTCAGACTCTATTCAGTATTTCCAGTGGCGTAAAAGCAGAGGCGCAAGCGAGAAGCTTCATGGCGCCGTTGTCGATCATGTCGGGCACGAGCACACGCGAGTATTCCGCGATGTAGCAGAGCTTGGCGGTCATCTTGAGAAGCTGACGGAAATCCTGGGTACGACAGTTCCAGCAGAAACAGCCATCATTTTCGATTGGGAGAATCGTTGGGCTGTTAAAGATTCGCAAGGTCCGCGCAACATGGGAATCAACTATGAACAGACGGTTCTAAGTCATTATCAAGCTTTCTGGGATCAGGGAGTTCCCGTTGACGTCATTGATATGACAGGTGATTTTAGCAAATACAAGCTCGTTGTCGCTCCAATGCTTTATATGGTTCGTCCTGAGGTCGGTGAGCGTATTGAGCAATTCGTTGCTGGCGGAGGAACTTTCGTAGCCACCTACTGGTCAGGCATCGTTGACGAAAACGATTTGTGCTTCCTTGGCGGATTTCCAGGGCCACTTCGCCAAACACTCGGCATTTGGTCAGAAGAAATCGATGGGCTTTATGATCATGATGAAAATCAAATCATCTATACGGAGGGTAACTCGCTTGGACTCACTGGGGCTTTTAAGGTGCGTGAGCTGTGCGAGTTGATTCACTTGGAAGGGGCTCAGGCACTTGCTGTCTATGGAGATGATTTCTATGCAGACAGACCAGCCCTGACGGTTAATCAATTTGGCCAAGGAAAAGCTTACTATATCGCAGCTCGCGCGGAGCAAGCGTTCCAGAGAAGCTTCTATCAGCAGATTATAAAAGAGGCAAAGATCGAGCCAGCTCTTCGAACGGAACTGCCTCACCAGGTTACAGCACAAATTCGAACAGATGGCGTTAGCGAATTCATTTTCTTGATGAACTTCAGCGACCAAGATCAGGCGATTATGCTCGATGAACATACCTATTCTGATATGCTTACTTCCAATGACACAGCTGGTTCTGGCACCGTCAGCTCAAGCCTAGTACTTCAGCCATACGGGGTGCGAGTTCTGAAGCGAAGCAAGTCGTAGACCGATATATTGGATGTTGGGAAATAATCCCAACATCCTTTTTGTATGAAGATAAAGGGAATGACACCCTGAGTCGCGAAGAATCTGTGCTACAAGACCTAACATAGGAAGAAAAGTGGTGACCTCACATGAAGACGGGCTTCCGCCTCTGGTTCGATGAAATCCGTAATATGCGGATTAAAGCGAAGCTATTTCTGCTTATTACCATTACGATGGCTGTTAGCTCAAGTATTTCACTCGTAGGCTTACAGATCGCCTTTTCGATGTATGATCAGCAAATTTACGAGAAATCGTCGCAAGTCCTGAATCTTTCCTCCACGTTGATTGAGAATGAACTCAATAAAGTGGAGCGGCTCACTTTCAGCATCATGTCGGATGAGCAGATACAGCAGCATTTGATTGTGATGAATTCAGACGAATCGGATTATATCCGCATTCAATCCCGCGCCAAACTCGTAGACCGGCTAGTCCAGTATATCAACTCGGAGACGTATATCTCAGCTGCGGATATTACCGATGTGATGGGAAATAGCTACTCCAGCGGAAATTTGACAACGCTTTCTCCTGAGCGGAAAGACCTGATTCAAGAAACGTCCGATCGCGGAGCGGGCAGTTTGGGTTGGGTGAATCCGGATGCACAGGATTACAGCCTCATTGCAACGAGGCAAATCCGATCCTCCGATAATTTGGAGCTGAAGAAGCTCGGCAGTCTAGTGCTGCATGTCAATTTGGACAAGATGGTGAATCAATATGCCAGAGAAGCTGTGACCCGGGACGGCGAACTCATTATTGTCTCCAAGGGGAGTTTGGTATACCCGAGGTCTATGAGCATGAAGTCATTGATTAGCGAAGACAGTCCGGTAGGAAATTCCTTGCGGGGATTTCGCATTATCGAACAGGATKGCGAGAAATACTTCGTATCGCATATTCATTCCGATTACTTGGGCTGGACGTACTACAACACGCTGCCGTTCCAAACGATTTTTTATAACCTGACATTGATGAAAAATTGGATGATCGCCGCATTTCTTATTTCTTTTTTTCTGCTGGTCGGATTCGGTATGGCGGTTGCGCGAAGCGTCACTCGTCCCATTGAAGGCTTAATCAGCAGTATGCGAGGACTGCAAGTCAGCGATCTGGAAAATTCAGAGCTTCCGCCGATTGCGCCGATTTCTCAGCAGATGGATGAAGTGGGATTACTTCAGCGGACGTATCGCATGATGATCGTGCGGATTCAGGAATTGATCAAAGAGAACTACACGAAGCAGATCATCATCAAAGAGACCGAGTTCCGTTCCTTACAGGCGCARATCAATCCGCATTTTCTGTATAACACATTGGAATCGATCAACTGGATTTCGAAGATGAATGGCCAGAAGCAAGTTTCGCAAATGGTGGAATCGTTAGGTTATCTGCTGCGATCGTCCATTAGCTTAAAGCAGGATGTGATCCCGCTCGAAGACGAATTGAAGCTTGTGCAGCATTATATTACGATTCAAAAGGTTCGCTTCGAGGAGCGGCTGGATTTCCGGCTGGACGTTCCTGAGGCTTTGAGAGGCCACTGCATTCCGAAATTGACGCTGCAGCCCCTATTGGAAAACGCGATCAAGTATGCGGTCGAGGTCATGCTGGAACCCTGCATCATCCACATTAGGGGGCGGGAGGAAGGCGATTCTGTCTTTCTGATCGTTGAAGATAATGGACCTGGAATCGATGAAGCTTACTTAGAACAAATCCTGACAGGCGAACGTCAATCCAAAGGCACTGGCATCGGCCTGAAAAATATTGACGAGCGGATTAAGTTATCCTTTGGCGAAGAATTTGGTATTCAAGTAGAAAATCGAACGGATGGCGGCGCACGTATTACCATTCGAATTCCGATGACGAAAAGAGGGTAACGACGATGTACAAAGTGTTATTGGTTGATGATGAACGGATGATTCTAGAAGGGATTTCATCCATTGTGGATTGGAAATCTGTCGATACAGAGCTCATAGGAACTGCTCGCAACGGGATTGAAGCCTATGCTTTTGTTTGTGAGCACGAACCCGATATTGTGATCAGCGATATTCGGATGCCTGGCATGGACGGCTTGCAGTTAGTCGCCAAAGTCAAAGAAACCCACCCCCATACGCGTTTTATCATGCTTTCGGGTTTTGATGAATTCGAATACGCGCAAATTGCGATGCAGCATGGCGTAAAACATTACTTGTTGAAGCCGTGCAACGAGAACAGCATTTTGAAAGCGCTAAGTGAAATTGCTGCCGAGTACAAACAGGAAGAGAGCAAGGAAGGCTTCATTCAGTCGATGAAAGCAAATTTACAGAAGGTCCTGCCGCATGTCAAAGAGCAATTCTTGAAAGAATTCGTGACCAATAAATCGTATGGCAGCCGAGACTGGGAATATTATCAGGATTTATTCGGGCTGCATGTCAGTGGCAGGAAAGTTCGTTTATTGCTATTCCGGCTGGAAGACAAGTTCGAATATGAGCATTTATTTGCCGTGAAAAATATTGCTGAAGATATCCTCGATGAACCGCTCCTAAGCTCTACCATTGCGGAGCAAATACTGGTGATGATCGAGGATCAGGCCGATATGAAGCGCCTTCAGGAGCAAATTGAAGAAATCCGGCGTATTTTTATGCTGTATTACAAAATCGATACGACCGCCGCTTTAAGCGAGGCTGGGGAAATCGGGGAAGCCAGAAAGCTCTATCTGCAAGCGATTGATTGCTTAAGCCATCGTTTTTACCTGGGAGAAGGCGGGCTTATCACGATGCGCGACATTTTGGGTTCTGCGCAGCCGAGTAAAGCTCAGTTTGTCTTCGATGAAGACCGCATTATATTTCCCATTCGCGCAGGAAACTGGGAAGAAGCTGAAGCTAGTATTGAAGCGTTTCAAGACCTCCTTGTGAACTCCCGATTAGACATACAGACGACAAAGTCATATGTCATTCAAAGCTTTATTTCCATGACAAGGTTATGTGCAGAGCCGCAAATGCACCAATATATGGGGCTTATTGGCCATATTTCACAGTTGGAAACACTGCAGGCGAGCATCCAGCTGCTGAAGCAAACCGCATCCGAAATTACTCATGTCATTTTTGAACAGAACAGAAACAAACATTCCCAGGTTATTCAGAAGGTGATCGATATTGTGAATGCGGAGCTCTCGAACRCTGAGCTGTCCCTCAACTGGGTGGCGCACAAAATGTTGTACATGAACCCGGACTATTTGGGGAAATTGTTCAAAAAAGAAACAGGCGAGCGCTTCTCCAACTACGTCGTCACAGTGAGAATCCGTAAAGCCATGGAGCTTATCAAATCGAACGATGACGTCAAAATGTTCGAGCTAGCGGAACAACTAGGTTTCGGCGATAATCCGCAGTACTTTTCGCAGGTGTTCAAGAAGATCGCTGGCTGTGCCCCTTCTGAGTATAAGAAGCTGACACTGTAGCGTCGTATTCACTGTTTTTTGAACATTTAACGCGGTAAATTAGATTCAACTTTTGCTCCTGCAAGCCCATAATAAGACATGTGGAGCGCAGGGTACACAGGAGGACGCTAACAATGAAACGCAGACTATTCCCGGCCATGCTTCTAATTCCATTGATGTTCTCCCTGATTGGATGCAGCGCGAAACAGCCATCTGCGGATGGAAAGCCGAAGACGATGGAGTCTGAAAGAAGCAGTTCCAAGCAAGAAGTTAAGCTGCGAATTGCCTGGTGGGGCGGTCAATCGAGACATGATTACACGTTGAAGCTGATTGCCATGTATCAGGAGCTGAACCCGAACGTGAAAATTGATACGGAATATGCCGGCTTTGATGATTTCTGGAAAAAGCTAGCTCCGCAAGCGGCGGCCAATCAATTGCCCGATATCATCCAGATGGATATCTCGTATCTCACCCAATATGCGACGAAGGATCAATTGGAAGACTTGTCTGATCTGACGATTAACGGCACGATCGATGTGCGATCTGCATCGCCCGAGACGATTGATTCCGGACGAGTGGACGGGAAGTTGTACGGCATACCGTTAGGCGTGAATGCGATGGGGACCACCTACGATGCTGCTATGCTGAGGGAGGCAGGCATATCTGCCATTCCGAAGAGCTGGACGTGGTCCGATTTGGAGCAAATCGCCAAACGAATGAAGGCAAAAGGCAAAGTGCTTGACCATATGCGCTTCGATCAGTTTTTCCCTTACTATCTGCGCACGCAAGATCAGCACTATTTTAGCAAGGATGGTACGAGTCTTGGATTTAGTGATCCGCGTTATTTTATAGATTACTTCACCATGTATCTTCAGTGGTACGAAGCGGGTTATATGCGTGACTGGGACAAAGAGTCGTTGTCCAAGCTAACGCCCGAGGAGAATCCGATAGCCCTAGGGGATGGCTTCATGACGATGGCGTGGTCGAATCAATTCACGTCGCTGCAAGAAGCCGCCAAGAAACCTCTCAGCTTAACCGGACTGCCGGGACCGAATGGGAAACAAGGGCTATATTTAAAGCCCACCATGTTGTTCTCCATTGCCAAAAGTTCCAAGCAAAAGGCGGAAGCGGCCAAATTCATCTCCTGGTTTTTAAATGATTTGGAAGCTAATAAACTGATCAAAGGTGATCGGGGGATTCCCATTTCCTCGAAGGTCAAGGATAGTTTGAAGTCTACGTTCTCTGAAGAAGAATTGAAAGTGTTCGATTATGTGACGTGGGTGGAGAAGAACAGCAGCCCCATGGATCCGCCTGATCCGATTGGGTCTGCAGAGGTGAGCAAGCTACTCCGTGATATGCAAGAGCAAATCTTGTATCGCAAACTTTCGGTGGAAGAGGCTGCTGCCAAATTCATGAGAGAAGCCAACGTTATTTTAGCTAAAAATAAGAAGTGAACATGGATGGTAGGACATGTTATACAGGTATAAAAGGGTGGCTCTAAATCAGCTGCCCTTCCAAATACACAGAAAATGACAAGCATAAAGGAGTGGAATTATGAAACTACGTGAAAATGATCACATAGTCGGCTATGTGTTTGTCTCACCTTTCATTCTTGGTTTTTTGATCTTCACGCTGTTTCCCATGTTTTCTTCGCTCTATTTTTCATTTACGGAGTATGATTTATTGTCTCCGCCGCGATGGATAGGATTTTCGAATTACGAGAAAATGTTCACGAATGATGATAAAATCATAGATTCGATTCGTGTGACGCTAACGTACGTGCTTACATCCGTTCCGCTGCGTCTAATCATTGCCTTATTGGTAGCCATGCTGCTTAATCGTGCTGTCAGAGGGATTGGATTATACCGGGCTACCTATTACTTGCCTTCGTTGATTGGCGGAAGCGTAGCGGTGTCTATCATGTGGCGTCAAATTTTTGGTGACAAAGGGTTAATTAACGCGTTTCTTGGCAGCATAGGTGTTCACACCACGACCTCTTGGATTGGCTTGCCGGCTACGGCGCTTGGTACGTTGGTGCTCTTGTCAGTCTGGCAGTTTGGTTCTTCGATGCTTATCTTTCTAGCTGGGCTCAAAAACATTCCAGGCACTTACTACGAGGCAGCGAGCGTAGACGGAGCGGGACCTGTTCGCAAATTTTTCCACATCACATTGCCTTTGTTAAGTCCTATCATCTTGTTTAATCTTATTTTGCAAACGATTTCGGGTTTCTTAACCTTCACGCCAGCGTATATCATTTCAAACGGTGAAGGCGGACCGCTTAATAATACACTGCTGTATTCACTGTATTTATTTCATCGCGCATTCGTTTTCTTTGAAATGGGTTATGCGTCAGCAATGGCTTGGTTCATGCTCATCTTAATCGGGCTCATCACCTTGGTTATTTTCAAAACATCAAAATATTGGGTTCATTACGAGAGCTAGGAGGGATCTGACATGGTTTTTCGAGCCAAAAATATAAAAACGTTGCTGTATCATCTGATCGTCTGCCTCATCGCGCTAACAGCGATTTATCCGATTCTCTGGCTGGTCGCCAGCTCCTTGAAGCCAAATGAGGAGATTTACACAACAGCAACCTCTCTGATCCCTAGCCGGTTGGAATGGAGCAATTATGTATCCGGTTGGAAGGGATTTGCAGGCATCACGTTTGCAACCTTTATGAAAAACAGCTTCATTATCGTTATTCTTTCAACTATCGGTGCAGTAGCTTCTTCGGCTGTTGTCGGATACGGCTTCGCTCGCATTAAGTTTGCCGGGAGTAAGTTCTGGTTCGCCATGGTGATGCTGACGCTGCTGCTGCCTCAAGACGTGACTATAATCTCGCAGTATATTTTGTTCGCCAAAATTGGCTGGTTATCGAGCTTTAAACCAATCATTGTTCCGCAATTTTTTGGAATTCCGTTCTTTATTTTTCTTATTATGCAATTTATTCGCACGATTCCGCCGGAGCTTGATGAAGCCGATCCAGATGAAATTCGCCAAGTCATAGACCGCGTTGTTCATAGAACATTCCGTATGGACTTTAACTGGGATTGGCCGGGCGGCGTAGCTTTCTATGGTGTGACGGAAGCTTATGAAGCAACGGGAAATAAAGAGTATCTTCAGATGTTAAAAGAATGGGTCGATGAGAAATTGGAGGATGGACTGCCCAAGCTGTCCGTTAACGGCATCTCGATCGGTCACTCGTTGTTAACTTTGTACAAGGAAACCGGGGAAGAGCGCTATATGGAAATAGCTACCCAAATGGCAGACTTCCTGAAGCATGAGGCAGAGCGTTTCGGAGAGGGCATTTTCCAACATACCGTGAACTCGGAGACGTACAATTTTCCTGAGCAAGCATGGGTGGATACGATGTTCATGGCGGGTTATTTCCTGGTGCGTATCGGCTCGATGCTGAATCGTGA
>NZ_JBFTQB010000227.1:0-7644 GCF_056398785.1 Paenibacillus sp. 01T422
GAATAGGATGAAATTTAAATTTACCGCCTATTGGCTATTCAATATCGTGCTCTGCATACCGACGCCTTATGTGCTTATTTATATGATTTTCGGCTTCTACGGCTTCATGGTCCCTTCTTCAATCGATCAAAAGTACTCAGCGTCAGGGGTATTGCTCCTGTACCTCCTCATATGGTTGTTTGGCAATTTGCTAACTCTGCGAAAAGAAGACCGTGCCACTAGACTTGGCATGCTGGCCTTAAGTCCGTTACCAATAGCAATAACGGCTTATTGCGGTTTTAAAATCATTGCTGCACTTTCCTAGCCGCTCTAGTGAATGTGGCGAGTGGAAAAAGGGTAACCTAACACAGGATTTTGACCTGAACTTTCTTGGGGGTTACATGTGCATGATTATTCGCCTTGGGTATGTGGCGATGTCGGCGGTTGTCAAAAATGCATCGCCGTCCAAAACAATGACAGTCACGAGCTTCAGCAAGCTGCTGGACCGGGAGGCTGCCATCCGGAAGCTGGAACGCTTGGGTGTGGAAAACTTGCATAATACATTGAGATTGCTGCGGCATAACCGAGCTCACGATATCATGGTGTTCCGCTTCTCCTCCAGATTCATCCCTCTTATCGGGCATGAAATGTTAGGGGACTGGGACCCCATCCCCACGCTTTCAGCGGAATTCGAGGAGCTTGGCGCTTATGCCAAGCAAGCGGGTATGCGCGTCAGCTTTCATCCAGACCACTTCACTGTCCTGAGCACTCCCAAAGATGACGTGCTGCAGAAGTCCATACTGGATCTGGAACGGCATAACGCGATGCTTAATGCGATGGGACTTGGCCCGGAGGCCATGTGCAACATTCATGTAGGCGGTTCGTATGGGGATAAAAAGAAGGCGGCAAAGCGATTTATCCACAACTTTTCCACGCTGCGCCCTGAGATTCAGAAGCGGATTACCTTAGAGAACGACGATAAAACATTCAATGCGCTAGAGACGTTGGAAATTGCTGAAACTGTAGGAGTCCCAATGGTTCTGGATATTCATCATCATGCGGTGAACAACGAGGGAGAAGAAGCCGCTGAACTGTGGCCGCGTATTCAACAAACCTGGTCAAACGAGGTGCCGCCGAAGATTCACGTCTCAAGCCCCAAAAGCGAGACGGAGCCGAGAAGCCATGCCGATTATGTGGAAGTTGAGCCCCTTCTTGTTTTTCTTCGTGCAATTGCCCCTATTACCCCAAGGCTAGACATCATGATTGAAGCGAAGATGAAGGATGAGGCGCTTTTTCGTCTGATGGAGGATTTTAAGCTCCAGGAAGGAGTCGTTATCCTCGATCAAGCCTCGATCCAGCTGTAACGGCCCAGATTTATTTCTTGAAATGTTTGGCAAAATGGGGTACTTTGGAGAATGGGTATGAATGACGCATAATCCAATGTTGAGAGGGGTTTTTCCGGCCATGAGTCAACTGTTAACAGGAAAAAATATACTTGTCATGGGTGTTGCCAATGATCGCAGCATCGCATGGGCTATTGCTCAATCCTTAGCAGCACAAGGAGCAAATCTGGTCTTTACGTTCGAAAATGAGCGTGTTGAGGAACGCGTGCGCAAGCTTGCTGATACGATTCCAGGTTCAACGCTTATGCCTTGTAATGTAACGGTAGACGCTGAAATTGATACGTTAGCTGATACGCTTAAAGCGAAGTTCGGTGTCGTACATGGCCTTGTACATAGTATTGCTTTTGCAAGAACGGAAGAATTAGACGGATTGTTCGTCGACACTTCGCGTGACGGCTTTGCCTTAGCGCATGACATCAGTGCTTATTCCCTTGTTGCCGTTTCCAAACGCATTTATCCGCTGATGACAGAAGGCGGCAGCATTATGACAATGACCTACCTTGGCGCAGAGCGCGCAATGAAAAACTACAACGTCATGGGCGTTGCCAAAGCTGCATTGGAAGCTTCCGTGCGCTACCTGGCGGCTGACCTCGGCCAATTCGGCATTCGCGTGAATGGTATTTCCGCTGGTCCGATTCGTACCTTGGCTGCCAAAGGGATCAAAGATTTCAACTCGATTCTGCGTCAAGTAGAAGAGAAGGCTCCGCTGCGCAAAACAACGGAAACTGCAGAAGTTGGCGATACAGCGATGTTCTTGATGAGCAACCTGTCCCGCGGCATTACGGGTGAAGTAATTTATGTTGACGGTGGTTACCACATCGTTGGAATTTAAGCTATTTTAATGTCGTATGACTTCCCAGAAAACCGTATTGCCTACGCGGCAGTATGGTTTTTTATTTGTAAATATCTGAAAATCTCCTTTTTTTATTAATAAATGTATAAATGTACGAATATTTTGGGATGAAACGCACTAGTATTTAAAACGTATAATTTACTATACTTAACTTACTTCTAAATCTAAATAAAAAAGAAAGAGTTGATATAAGTGGTAAATGGTGGGGCGGAGCCGTTCGTCATCGGCAGTAAGAGTTTTACGGCAGTGGCTATCAATACGGCTGCCAAGGCTGGGCAATGGATCAAGAGCAAAATGGGCGAAATCAGCCGTGTTGATACGAAATTTTCTCCGCAGGATCTGGTGACCGAAGTGGATAAAGGGTCGGAAAAGCTGATTCGCAACTTGATCATGACGCATTTCCCGGATCATTCCATTCTCGGTGAAGAAGGGGTGGAGCCTGGTCCGGAAGCATCGGCCAAAGCGCTTCAAGCCATGAGCGACGAAGAATACTTGTGGATTGTGGATCCTATTGATGGAACTACGAACTTTGTTCACGGGTTCCCGTTCTTCTCTGTTTCGATTGCACTTGCTCACAAGGGTGAGATCATTGTTGGTGTCGTTTATGACCCATCTCGTGACGAGCTGTTCGTTGCAGAGAAAGGGAAAGGTGCTTATATGCACGGCAAAAAGACTGTCGTATCGCTAGATGGGCAACTGTCCAACAGTCTGGTTGCAACAGGTCTTCCAGCGGACCGCAATGGTGCATTACCGATTAACCTGAAAGGTATTCAGGCGCTATCTCCAAAAGTACGCAACCTTCGAATTGCAGGCTCAGCCGCGCTTCACTTGGCTTATGTAGCCTCAGGACGTCTGAGCGGCTTCTGGGAAATTGGTCTGAACGCTTGGGATATTGCAGCGGGTGCATTGCTGATCCAAGAGTCAGGCGGTAAGGTGACCGACACCGAAGGCAGACCTTACAGTTTGGCGGTTCGCAACATACTAGCCACCAACGGTGAAATTCATGATGAATTGCAGCAAGAGTTGATTAAAGCCGAAGCTACCGGATTTTAGCTGTAAGATAAGGCAGATGAAACCTGAGACAAAAGTCTGAGGTTTTTTCTCCTTCTGAGCTTACCTTCTAATCTTACTATCTGGTACAAACGATCGTTATACACTATAATATGAGATATATGTATTATTTAAACGTTTCAACTAACGATCAGGAAATGGATGGAGAACTCATATGACGACGAATACACAATCGCAAGCGGTTACCGGACCTGACATTATTACCTTTGGCGAAACAATGGCGCTGCTGATGCCTTCTAACGGGAAAGGACTGGAGTACTCGTCTGAGCTGCACAGCTTATTTGGCGGTGCGGAAAGCAACGTGGCAATCGGAATATCCCGCCTTGGAGGGAAAGTAGGCTGGTTTGGACGTTTAGGCAAGGACCCTATGGGCCGTTTGATTTTCAAAAAAATCCGTGGAGAAGGTGTCGATGTTTCCCGTGCTGAACTGACGGCAGAAGCACCGACAGGGCTTATGATGCGCGAAATGATCATGGGCAAAACTTCCGTTTACTACTATCGCAAAAACTCAGCAGCAAGCCAGATGAGCGTTAAGCATTTGGACGAAGGCTATATTGCAGGGGCAAAAATCCTTCATATCACTGGCATTACACCGGCGCTCAGCGAGTCTTGCAAAGAGGCGGCGTTTGAAGCAGTTCGTTTGGCCCGTAAGCATGGCGTCAAAGTTAGTTTCGATCCCAACCTGAGGTTGAAACTTTGGGGGATAGAGGAAGCGCGTCCTGTGCTGCTTGAGCTTGCCAGGCTGTCGGATATTTTCTTGCCAGGCCTCGATGAACTGAAGCTGCTCTACCAGACGGATGACTGGGATGTCATTGTGAGCAAGCTGCGTGAATTGTCCGCTGTTTCCATCGTCAAAGGCGGCGAGAACGAAACCTATGTCGTAACACAAGATACGATCACAGCGGTTCCTTATTTCAAAGCGGAGCAAGTGGTGGATACGGTTGGCGCAGGTGATGGTTTTTGTGCGGGATTTTTGGTAGGCTTGTCCAAAGAGTACGATTACGCGGAAGCGGTGCYTATTGGTAATCTGGTCGGCTCCTTGATTGTTCAAACCGAAGGAGATTGGGAAGGCGCTCCAACTTGGGAGCAAGTAGACGCAATTCTTAACGATGTTAAACATATAGAACGCTAATTCTATGCTTGCAAAAGAAGGGGAAGATTCCATTGAAAAAATTGAAACTTGTTCAGCAAATATCTAGTGAAGGCGTCGTTGCCGTACTGCGTGGCGAAACGCCGGAAGAAGTCGTTGAAATGGCGGATCAAGYCATTGCCGGCGGCATTAAAGTCATCGAAGTCACGATGACGGTGCCATTTGCGCTGCGCGCAATCGAGGAGCTAGCGAAGCGCTACTCAAGCCAGGCGCAGGACGCTTCCAAGTACGCGATTATCGGGGTGGGCACAGCCCTGGACCCGGAGACAGCGCGTGCAGCGATCCTGAGCGGTGCCGAGTTCGTCGTCGGCCCGTCGCTTAACCCGAACACGGTTGCACTCTGCAACCGCTACCGTGTGCCTGTCATGCCTGGCTGCATGACGATTCAAGAGATTCAGACGGCGCTGGAGCTTGGCGTCGATATCGTGAAGCTCTTCCCCGGCAATCTCTACTCGCCGGCGATGATTAAGGCCATTAAAGGTCCGCTGCCGCAGGCGAACATTATGCCAACCGGCGGGGTATCGCTAAGCAACCTCGGTGAATGGATTGAGGCCGGCGCCGTTGCTGTCGGCATTGGTTCGGATTTGACCAGCGAAGCAGTCAAAACAGGTAATTACAGCCTCGTTGCCAAGCGGGCTGCGCAATATATCGAGGCCTATCGAGCGGCCAAGAAGTAGAACGATGGAACATAACAAGGCGAAGCTGCTTTTGCAGGTAGATGATCTTCAGGCGTCGATTGCCTTTTATACGAAACAACTGGGCTGGGAGCTGCTCCAAAGAGCCGCTTCCGGTCTTGTTGCAATGCTGCGAATCRCGACAGACTATGACGCCGTGTTGATACAGCAGCAAAAAGAACCGTCTGCTCAGTTAGTAACGGAAGAGCAAACAGAGCTGATTGGAAGCTGGCTGCAAAGCAAGCGCACCTCGCCCAAAAAAGGAGATCTCATCTACGTTGGCGTAGCTTCGGTGAATGCTGAGGAGCTTAACCTGCAAGCCAGGGGCTGCAAGGAGCTGCGAAAAGAAGAGAATCCAGGTCATATTCGTAAGCTATTTGTGCGTGACATCGACGGATATACGTTTGTGTACTGGGAGGAGTTGCCGGCTACCCATACTGAGATTGTACAGATGTATGCAGCGGGTGCTGACGAATTAGAAAGCACAATAGCGGGATTGACGGAGGAGCAGCTTAGTCTGGCGCAAGCCCCAGGCAAATGGTCTATTCGCGAGCAAGTCCTGCATCTGATCGACTTAGAGCTGGTTACGCTGCATAAAGTGAAATTCGCATTGGCGGAGTCAGGGCGGTCTTTCCAAGGCAACAGCTTTTCGCAGGATGATTGGAGCACAGGACTGGATTATCGGAATCGACCGATTCATGCAGAAGTACAGCTGTTCAGGGCTGCGAGGCAGCATATTCTTGGATTATGCGTGCACTTGCCGAATGCGCTTGGGAGGACTGTTACTACGAAAGACCGTGAAGAGTCCGTAGCACAATTGCTCAAAATGATGGCAGGTCACGTCAAACATCATATCCGAGCAGTGAACCAAATTCGTGAATTGCACGGCTGTTGAGTCTTCAGGAGATAGAATGTTGAAACTAAGAAAGAATGCCAGAAAACCCCAGGTCAAAGACCTAGGGTTTTTATTGATTTTTGGAGAGTTAATTGTTAAAATAAAGATTGATTCAAATATTTTGCATTATAAACATTTTTATCCTAATTTAATTATAGCACCAAAACAACCCCCATGTCAAATCGTTATAAAATGGTAAGAAAAGAGGCGTTGGAATGAGTCTGACAGATCAAGCAAGGGCAGCGGAAAAGCAAAGAGTGCAGGAAGTAACAGAGCAGATAGCCGTCAAAATCACAGAGTTGGAAGAGCAAGTTGGCCAGGTCCAATCTGATGTCGTTGAGATTCGTAAGCATTATTGGGACGAAGTCACGATGGATATGAGTACAGCGGAAGATGCGGTAGAATCCATCGCGAGCATGAGACAGCAATCCGAAGTGCTATCTGAGCGGGAACGAACGCAGCGCCAGGCAACTAGAACCTTAGGCAAGCTGAGAAGGCTTGTCCACTCCCCTTATTTTGGCCGGATCGATTTCATTGAACGTGGTGAACGGGAAGTAGAGGCTGTCTATCTGGGTATTGCGTCTTTTCTGGATGAGGAAGCAGGTCAGTATCTTATCTACGATTGGAGGGCTCCAATCTCCAGCCTTTATTACGATTTTGCTCCGGGAGAAGTCGCATTTACTACACCTAATGGCGCGGTAGAGGGTCAAATGGTTCTGAAGCGTCAATTCGTCATTCGCGATCGTCTTATTCATCTTATGTTCGATACTGGCGTGACAATCGGTGATGAACTGCTGAAGCAAGTGCTCAGCCGAAGTTCGGATGCGCAAATGAAGACGATCGTAGCGACCATTCAAAAAGAGCAAAACCGCATCATCCGCAACGACAGCGCCCATATGTTGATCGTGCAGGGTGCCGCAGGCAGCGGCAAAACGTCAGCCGCATTGCAGAGAGTGGCTTACCTCCTATATAAGCACCGGGATAAGCTGAGTTCGGATCAGATGGTTTTGTTTTCGCCTAATCCGCTTTTTAATCATTATGTGTCCACGGTGCTGCCCGAGCTAGGCGAAGAAAATATGCAGCAAACGACCTACCAAGCCTATTTGGAACATCGTTTGGGCGGCATGTTTGAGGTTGAGGACTCTTTTACACAATTGGAATATGTATTGATGAGGGGCAGGCTTGAGGATGTGTCCGAGAGAACGCCAGCGACTGAAGAAGCTTATGAGGCTCGCTTGAGCGGAATTTATTATAAATCTTCAACTGCTTTTCTTGCCGTAATAGAGGCTTATAAGAAGCAGCTTGAGCAAGTGGGAATGTTATTTAACCCTATAAAGTTTCGTGATAAAGAGGTACTTGGCGCGGCTCGTTTGGTGGAGCACTTTTACAGCTATGATACCGCCATTAGGCTCCCTAATCGCTTAGAGCTGATGAAAGAATGGATTTTGGAGCAGCTGGAGCTTTTTGCAAAGCTTGAAATCGAGGAAGCCTGGGTGGATGAAGAGATCGAACTTCTCAGTAGTGATGAGTACCATCGTGCCTACATCAAGCTGCGCAAAATGGAAGAGGGACTTGATTCATCTTTCGATGATTATGAGCAAGAAAGGCATATGCTCGCT
>NZ_JBFTQB010000228.1:0-8967 GCF_056398785.1 Paenibacillus sp. 01T422
GGTTTACGCCGACCCAGATCAGTTCCACGCTGTTCAAGAAGCATTCAAACAAGCTGGAATCAGTGAGTTTGCTATTGCTGAGTTGACAATGTTGGCTCAAAACAACGTCACTTTATCCGAAGAAGGACAAGTTCAATTCGATAAATTGATCGATGCTTTGGAAGATCTAGAGGATGTACAGCAGGTTTATCATAACGTGGAATAATTCATATAGGATTAAATGTAGAGATCCGCGCCCAGCGCGGGTCTTTTTTTTACATATGCTTAACCAGCAGGAATACGGTGCTTAAACTATTGTGAAAAGCAAAAGAATAAGGATGGCGTAATCGCATCGGATTCTGACGAATTGGAAGGGAGATTTCCAAGTGGTTCAGCGAATCTATCGACCTCTTGCTTGACTTATGCCGCTTATGTGTATGGATCGCGTTTAGCTCAAGAATTAGGCGATGAGGTAGCTGCCAAACAATATGGATCCTTTGCTCAAGAGCTGTATGAAGCAATCGAACGCTATTTCGGTGGTACAGTGGAAGGTTATGACACGTACCGATATTACGAAGGAAATGACATTTTACGATCATGGATTTGTTCCCCATTAGTTATGGGCATGGAGGAGCGCAAATCTGGAACGATTCGGGCTTTGCTTTCCCCGCGGCTGTGGTCAGAAGATGGGTTAGTAACCCAAGCAGGAGACACTACATTCTGGGACCGATCTACGTTATATGCTTTACGGGGGCTGTTTGTAGTAGGGGCAACTGAGGAGGCAATCTCTTATTTAAGTGCCTATTCGCAGCGGAGACTGCTAGGAAATCATGTCCCTTATGCGGTTGAGGCCTATCCCGAAGGCAATCAGAGGCATCTTTCTGCTGAAAGCGCATTATATGGCCGAATCATAACGGAGGGTATTTTTGGACTTCAGCCTACAGGGTTAAGCAACTTTATTTGTAAGCCTAGATTGCCTGCTGCTYGGAATCATATGGCGCTTCGGTCCGTTCATGTATGTGGTCGAGAGTTGGATTTGATCGTAAATCGGCGGGAGGGAAGGATTGAACTTATCGTCTCGGATAAAGATGGCTTTGTCAAATTTGAAGGGGAGATAGGGACAGCATTTGAAGTAAATAGGTAAGTGTTAAAGCAAGCGCCTCGTATTCTCAAACGATTTCCGGATTTGTCTGAGATTCTCAAGAGGATTGGAACAGGTATGTCCAACTTGCTCGATAGTATCAATGTCACATCGATCCGCGGCCGTGTAGTTAAGTTTACGCGCCTGCAAACTTAGAGTATGCAAGGAAAGGGGATCTACGGGACGCTATTTGCGTGATAACAGGTGGCTTGGGGGGCGAAGTGGAACTACAGGACTTTATTTGTCCTACTAACTCACATTGAGGGTAAAATGCTTGAAATAGCGGAACGTAGTTCCCATTCTCAAAGGAAATTGATTCATTCCGTAGAAATAACGAATCGTAGTTCCACACCTGCTCTAAGTATTAGAGATCACATGCTGACAACACAAAAAGCCGTCTCCAAAGTCGTATAGTACTTCCGCTGCTCGTACAGGTTCGATAAGAATTGTCCTCTCTGCGGTACTGGCGACTTGGGCTTTGCTTTCCATTAGTAAATCCATTCTGCGCTCATATTCAGCGATCCGGTTAGAGAGAATCACATTTTCTTGTTTTAGCTTTTTAATAAGTTCATACAGCAGTTTCATGGATAGTTTCGGCTTCTCAGACAAGCTCGCTTCTGGATTATCGCAATTAGGGGACAGCAGCAATAGTTCTTCATCAC
The DNA here is from genome assembly GCF_056398785.1 of Paenibacillus sp. 01T422. NCBI lineage: Bacteria > Bacillati > Bacillota > Bacilli > Caryophanales > Paenibacillaceae > Paenibacillus > Paenibacillus sp. 01T422. The sequence goes on from NZ_JBFTQB010000228.1 coordinate 1,783, forward strand.
TGATCACTTTATGTGCCACGATAGGTCCTCCTTTTATTAATAGTATTAATCATAGATTAATAGATTGGATATAAAATGTCGCTCGAAACGCGTTGTCGTTTTGTAGGCATTAATGATGAACCATGTTCCCAAAAAAATGAGGCTAAAAACACTGGAAATTTATCTAAATAAACGGAATTTCATCTAAATACAAATAGGCGATCGGACGGCATAATGTAGTAAAACTAGTAGGAGGACTTCATCGAGATGACTACATTAAGTGAACAAGCTGTACTCATCATCTATCAATCGGAAGTTAAAATAACCCTTAATCCCGGTGAATATACAAAGTCCCGCCTGATCGAACTTGGTTTTCAGGAAGCAGCCATCAGTTCCTTGAAGATTGCCAAAGGATTCCAGGCCATTGTATACGCAGGAGATAGTTTTACGGGAGATTCCATGGTGATTGACGAGATGACCAGACTGGATACGCTGCATTTGAAAAACAAGCCAACCCGGTTGCCGTTTCATTCAATCCGGGTAATAGCAGCAGTTATCCCTGAGCCAGAGGAGCGAGATCGCTTGGCGGTAGAGCAGGCGATTGCGGGGTGGTGGCCAGCTTCCCTGATTAACAAGGAAGAGCGGATTTCCTGGTGGCGCGAAGCACGGTACGGATGTTTCATTCATTGGGGGCCGTATTCGGTAACCGGAGGAAGATGGAAAGGCGAACCATCGCGAGGTTATGCGGAACACCTCATGAGGGCACAGAAAATCAGTCTTGATGAATACAAGAAGGAATGTATCGAGAAATTTAATCCTCAGCAATTTGATGCGGAGGCTTGGGTGCAGCTGTTTAAAGCAGCAGGCATGCGGTATGTCGTCATAACGGCCAAGCATCATGACGGCTTTGCGATCTATCCGTCGGATGCCTATCCGTTCGATATTCGGATGACCCCATTCGAGAGGGATCCGCTGCAAGAGCTTAAGGAGGCTTGCAAACGGCATGGCCTGCGTTTCGGATTTTATTATTCGCATGCCTTCGACTGGGAGCACCCGGATGCAACGGGCAACGATTGGGAATATACGAATCCGGGAGGTGATCTGCGCCTATACGAAGGAAAGGGCAAGCTGTGGTTTAACGAGCATCCCGAGCTTGTGCCCAGGGTAGCGGACTATTACGTGGATCAGAAGTCAATCCCGCAAATTGTAGAGTTAATCAACAAATATGAGCCGGATATTTTGTGGTTTGATACGCCTCATAAATTGCCGCTTTCGGAAAATTTGAAAATTTTGCAAGCGATTCGTGAGGCGGATGACCGCATTGTCGTCAATGGGCGACTTGCTCATGGATACGGTTTTGACACTTTCTCCGATTATGTGAATACGGCAGATCGTGCGCTGGAGATTTTTCCATGCGAAGGTGACTGGGAAACGATCCCAACGACTAATGAATCCTACGGGTATTCGGCAGACGATCACAGCCACAAGCCAGCAGATGTCTTTGTTCAACTGCTGGCGAAGTCATCTGCGCGAGGAGGAAATGTCCTCATGAATCTGGGACCAATGGGAGACGGTCTCATCGATGAGAGAGATCGTACGATCCTGCAAGGGATCGGTTCATGGTTAGCCGTGAATGGGGAGAGCATCTACGGCACCCACAAAACTCCGCTTGCAGTCCAGAGCTGGGGAGAGTCGACAATGCGAGGAAATCAGCTATTTCTGCACGTGTTTGATTGGCCCAAAGATGGCAAATTGGTGCTAGGCGGTTTGAAAAGCCATATCAAGAAAGCTTGGTTACTGGATGATGAAGCAGCCCAACCATTGGCTGCCAAGAGACTGAATTACTACGATTGGGAGATCCATGTGCCTGAGCAGGCGCCGAACAAGTATCATCGGGTTGTGGTTATTGATGTAGATGGTGAGCCGGCCGTGCATCCCGGACGGTTAATTAGCAGCAGCCAGACGACCACTTTAAGAGCTTTTGATGCGGAAGTGAGCAAAGGCATAGGTTACGGGGATGGCAAGAAGGGCAATGATTTTGTCTGTAAATGGACAAGTATCCATCAATTCATCAAATGGCGTGTAAGATTAAATCATCAAGGTGTTTATAAGTTGGTGATCCGCATGAGTGCACCTGGACCTTCGTATGGCGGGAGCTATGCTTTATGCCTAGGTGAACAGCGGCTCCCCGGCCAACTTGTACCGTCGGAAACGGCTGCTCCCTTCCTAATTGAACATGAAGTGACACTAGCTTCGGGAGAGCATGACTTCGTGATGATGCCTGTCACTATTGAAGGGAATGAGCTCATGAGGCTTCATACAATTACTTTTATCCCGTTGTCAACCGATCAGGAACAGAAAGAGTCCTTTGATGAGGTTGATTCAACGGATGTTGGGAATTAGCAGTTGCTTCGGCTAAAGATGTTCTTTTTTGGAAGGGGACACGGTTCCAACTTTCGTCTGCTTCCTTAATTCAGAGGGAGGGAGACCAAAATATTTGGAAAATTGCAGGGAGAAATAATGGACCGAAGAAAATCCCAGATCTTCCGAAATCGATGTGATCGAGCGTTTGCTTTCATGGATAGTCGCGTAGGCTCGCTGCATTTTAATCCGAAAAAAGCACTCTTTCGGCGTCAGCCCGGTCATTTTCTTAAACATGTTATAGAACTGTGATTTCTTTAGTTGACACATTTCCAGCCACTGTTCATAGGGCGGATTCATTCCAGGATACTGTTCCATGAGATCAATAATCTTTTGAATCCGGTAATCAGGGATATTGTCCGATAAATGTAAATTGACTAACTGTAAAATCCAACTGTAAAGCAGGCTATTTACGATTTCGGCTTTATATTGAATATCCAATCGATTCATCCGGACAATCTGAATGAAGGTTTGAATGAGCTCTGGATATCGGGTTAGCTGAGTAATCCCTGTTAATTGTTCCAATTCTCTGGATGGTCTGCTCTCTGTCAAAAGACCGGGTTCGAAATCGAGTTGAGGATCGAAATAAAGATGCTGAATCGTATTGTTTTTCGTGAAAAAATCACAATACATATCATAAGAAGAAATCGGCTGGGATTCATTCATTTGAAAAGTATGCTTAAGGCCGGGTGGAATGAATACAAGCGTGCCCTTCTTTAAAGGATAACTTCGGCCGTTCATCTGGACTGAACCAGTCCCTTTATAAATGAAATGAAAAGCAAAGCAGTAGCCAAATCTGTTTTTCTCCTTTACTCTGCCGGAATAAGCATGATAATGAGCTGCCCGAATAGATGGTTGGATCGAGACGATAGAAGTTAATTCCGTCATTGGTTAACACCTCTAGTCTGCGAATTGCAAGAAAGATGCCATTTTACGCATTTTTATTAGGATAAACCGCTTACAATCTGCTGTCAATTGGGACGACCATTATGAAGAAAATAAAGGAGGGTCTATATGACTATTCAAACTAAGAGCTTGTACGACAGATTGAAACCAGCACCTAAGAACGGAGGATTTCGGATGGAAGGATACTGGGTGTGGTGCGGCTCGGTGATCAAAGGCGAGGATGGCCGCTTTCACATGTTTGCATCCCGGTGGCCCAAACATCTGCCGATGCACCCAGGCTGGCTTGTTCATTCGGAAGTTGTGCGAGCGGTGTCTGATACGCCAGAAGGGCCATATGCGTTCGAGGAGATTGTGCTTCCCGCGCGAGGAGCAGAATATTGGGACGGCCGCAGTACGCATAACCCGCATATAACGAAACACGGGGACACCTACGTGCTGTATTATATGGGGTCAACAAATCCACTGGCAGATGTGCTGCCGGGAGAAGAATTCGGCCTTACGGATCCGCGTTGTATCGTTGCCCGTGCGAACAAACGAATAGGCTTAGCGACTTCAACAAGCGTGTTCGGTCCTTGGGAACGGAGAGACTCTCCGATTTTACCGACAAGACCAGGGCATTTCGACAGCTTCCTGACTTCGAATCCTGCGCCTTGTATCCATGCGGACGGGTCCGTTATGCTCATTTATAAAGCACGTCAATACGAAGGCAATGTACACGGGAAAATGATGATTGGTGCGGCGCGTGCTGACCGATTTGACGGTCCATATCGCGTTGCCAGTGAAGATCCGGTATTTCCGCCTGCTAAATTTCATCTGGAAGATCCATTTATTTGGCACACAGGTGAGCGATATGAGCTTATCGCCAAAGATATGGATGGTCACATATGCGGGGAGCTGCATGCAGGCATTCAGGCGCACTCCGAGGATGGACTAACCTGGCATTTATCAGACAATCCTAAGGCGTACTCCAGGAAAATCCGTTGGGATGATGGCACGGAGACGATAATGGGCAGCTTCGAGCGACCTTTCATTCTTTTCCAAGATGGAAAACCTACGCATTTGTTTGCGGCAACGGCAGATGGAGCGGGAGGATTTACCAAAGCTTCTCAGACATGGAACATGGTGGTGCCGATTGCCTCGGAATAGCGATTAAGCCATCAAACCTATACAAGCCGGTCTCTGATTATCAGAGGCTGGCTTCTTTATTTTTAATCAAGTGCTAAGACATATCTATTGAATTAAGACAATATAGTTGAATATAACAAATTTGGGGAGGCCATATGATATGGGGGCAGCTGTAATAAAAGGATGGACAACTATGCTAGCCGGAGTCATGTTAGTGGGGAGCTTAGCAGCGTGCAGCGGAAGCGGAGGTACGAGCAATACGCCTGCGCCTGGCGAGAGTGCGCCTGCTGCAACTGAGGCTCTCAAAAGTACGGAGCCTGCTGCCAAACCAGTGACGCTCCAGATGATCGAAAGCCTAACGAGCCCTGAGCGCACGAAACTGCTGCAAGATGCTATCGGACGGTTTCAAAAGGACAATCCCAACATTAAAGTTGAGCTCATTTCGCCGCCTTTTGATCAAGCAGACAATAAGATTAGGACGATGCTGGCGGCCAAGCAAGATCTCGATATTCTAGAGGTCAGGGATCTGAACATAGCGGAATATGTCAATAATGGCTACCTTGAGCCCTTGGATTCGTATGCTGCTAGCTGGGCGGACAGTAAAACTCTTTCAGGCACATCCAAAGTTGYAGGCTCAACGGGCGGCAAACTTTACTTTATCGCAAATGCACTGTATCAAAGACAAATGTTTTATCGCAAAGATTGGTTTGAGGCCAAAGGGTTAACGGTACCGAAAACGTGGGATGAACTGGTGGATGCAGCCAAAAAATTAACCGATCCGAAGCAAAATCGTTACGGTTTCTCATTCCGGGGTGGCTCGGGAGCGAATGGCAACTTTGATCATATGATTTATGATTACAATGATAAAGTCATGAATATTGACGATACGCCATTTACGAAGGATGGCAAAACCGTGTACGGAACTCCAGAAGCCAAACAAGCGTTAGAGTTATATAAAAAGCTTTACAAAGAGGCATCGCCACCGGACTCCATCAACTGGGGCTTTCAAGATCAGGTTCAAGCCTTTACGTCAGGCGTAACCGGCATTTTGCTGCAGGACCCAGACGTTATTAAAGTGCTTCAGGATAAAATGGACCCCAAAACACTAGAGACAGCAGCTATGCCTCTTGGACCTAACGGTAAATCCTTGGTCAGCACAGGGGCGGCAGGATGGGGAATCACGGCCAATTCCAAAAATAAAAATGAAGCCTGGAAATTGATCTCTTACCTCTCAAGTCCCAAAGAAAATACGGAATTCTCCAAACAAATCGGTACGATTCCGATCCATACGTCGGCGACAGCGGACACGTTCTTCCAAACGGGGCCCTATAAAACACTTCTGGATATGACGGCCAAAGCGGATGTATTCGTCAACTTTACTCCGCCATTTAAATATCCAGGCAATGGCAGTTGGGGAGAGCTCAGCATGAAAGGGCAGCAATCCTATTTGCTGGATAAGAAATCCGCTGACGACCTTTTGAAAGAATGGGATAAATTCTGGCTGGATCAGCAGGCTGGTATGAAAAAATAACGAAACAAGCAGCAAGCGGCGGGCGCTCATCGCCTGCCGCTGCTGTCTTACCGGGGAGGTGTTCGACGTGAGTGCTCGGCAAAAATTCATTCTCTCCAGCTTGCTGCCCGCACTGCTGCTTGTGCTCGTATTTACCTATTACCCCTTTCTGAAGGGGGTTGTGATGGCTTTTCAAGATTACAAGCTCTTCAATCTGAAGCAAGTTCACTTCGTTGGGATGCAAAACTTTGTTGATGCGTTCCGTGATCATCAATTTCTTGCTGCGCTGAAAAATAGCTTGTATTGGGTGTTCTTTTCGTTAATTTTGCAATTTCTTCTGGGGTTCATCCTGGCGTTGTTTTTGAATAAGAAGTTTTGGGGACGAGGCGTATATCAAGGGTTTATTTTTTATCCGTGGGCATTATCCGGCTTCTTAATTGGTCTTATTTGGAAGTGGCTGTTTAACTCGCAAATCGGTGTAATCAATGATCTCTTGCTGCGACTTGGCATTATTGAAGATCGAATTGGTTTCTTGTCAGATCCCAAATGGGCGATGTCTTCCGTTATTATTGCCAATGTATGGTACGGCATAGCTTTCTTCACGATTATGCTGCTAGCCGCGCTGCAATCTATCCCTTCGGAGCTCTACGAGGCTGCGAGTATTGACGGTGCTAATAGCTATCGCAAGCTGCTGGATGTGACGATTCCGTACATTATGCCAACCATTATCGCTACGACGTTGCTGCGGGTCATATGGATATTCAACGATCCAACGCTTATTTATGGCATGACCAATGGGGGGCCGGGAGGCGCTACACACATTCTATCTTCCTTAATGCTTAACAAAATCATCTATGATGGGGATTATGGGGCAGCTTCGGCCGTTGGTGTCATCATGATCGTAATGCTGTTTCTGTATACCGTATTTTACTTGATGGTAACGAAGTCGGAGAAGGTAGGTGACTTTTGATGAAACGAAGATTCTGGTATCGGCTCATGAAGGTTGTCTTTCTCTCATTTTACTTCGTGCTGATGGTGTTTCCCTTATACTGGATCGTCATTACCTCATTGAAACCACAAAAGGAAATCTTCAGTACTCCGATTCACTATTGGCCAGAGCAATTTACGTTTCAGAATTACATCAACATTTTCAAAGTGTCCAAGTTCAATGTGTATATCGCCAACAGTCTGCTTGTCTCCATTACATCTGCCTTGATCGTTATCGTAATTGCTATATGCAGCGC
>NZ_JBFTQB010000229.1:0-8081 GCF_056398785.1 Paenibacillus sp. 01T422
CTTCCCAGCCTTCGTGCCAAATGATGGGGGCAATGATAAAACCAAGCGGATATCCGGCTTTGGCCACTTTACCGGCAGCTTCAATTCTTTCATGAAATTTGGATGTACCTGGCTCAAAATTTTTGATCACATAATCCGCATTCACACTAAAACGAAAACGGGTATGTTTATTATGTTTGGCATCTAGTAGTGGCTCTACATGATGGTATTTGGTAACAAAACGCAGCCGTCCGTGCTCTTGCTGCCCCATGAATTCGATGAGCTGCTTTAAGGAGCCAGAGATATGTTCCAGACCAACAGGATCTGAGGTACATGCAGCTTCAAAACGGGTGATTTCGGGTGCTCGTTCATCGATATATTTTTGAGCCGCGCCCAGAATGTCGTCCATATTGACGTAAATACGAATGTAGGGCTTTGCCCCTAACGTAGTTTGTAGATAGCAGTAGTGGCAGTGGCCCATACAGCCTGTTGCGATAGGAATCGCATATTCGGCAGATGGCTTTGAAGTGTCGAATTTAAGCGTTTTGCGTATGCCGACGACCAAAGTTCGTTTGGCAATGCGGTATTTTTCAAGCTCGGTATCACCTGGAAGATCACGTATTTGATTATGTGAGGTTGTCATATGAATCTCTAACCCTTGCTGCTTGGCCCATTCATAGATTTGTTGACCTTTGGTATAATTCAACGCGTCAGGTTCAAAATAAACAAGCTCCGGTACGAATACGGTTGTGTTAGGTGCAGGTCTACTGAGTAATTCTGTTGACATGGAAATCTCCTTTCAGCCAATCGGGATGAAGGTTGAACGTCATCAACTGCTCGAAAATTTCTTAACAATCATTGGCGTCCAAGAGGACAATATATATAAGGATGTTGAGGGAATCGAGCATCATTTAAGCTGGGATTCCATCACATGTATCGAGACTTTGGTCGAATATTTCCGTAGGGATCCAGGTCGGACAGATGAACTCTTGAATGTTCGTAAAGAAATAGAAGCTGATAATTAGACAGAGGCCGCAATCCGCGGCGCTCTGTCTTTTTATTTGTGCATAGAAACAAACTACCCCCGCATAGATAACAAAGTAAGCCCTTTTGTATGATTTGGGGGAGGGGTATCGAATGTTAATCAATGGCGTATTTGAAGGCGGCGGCGTCAAGGGAATTGCGCTAGCCGGCGGTGTCAGTGCAGCGATGCAGCAGGGGCATGTGTTCCACCAAGTCGCAGGTACAAGCTCTGGATCGATTGTAGCGGCTTTACTAGCGGCTGGCTATACCGGAGAAGAGATGAGAGAAATTATCCTTAAGACACCATTCAAATCGTTTATGCAGCGCTCACCGATATTTAATACCAAAATCATCGGGCCGGCAACGCGGCTCCTGATCAAGAAAGGCCTATACTCCGGTGGAGCGCTTGAGCAGTGGGTGTCGGGGCTGCTTACCGCCAAGGGCATCCGTAATTTTGGAGATTTAAAACACAATCAGCTGCGAATTACTGCTTCAGATATTACGCAAGGCAAATTGCTTATTTTGCCTGAGGATATCGCGCAATATGGGATTGATCCGCGAAAGTTCTCAATCGCCAAGGCAGTGCGGATGAGCACAAGCATCCCCTACTTTTTCGATCCGGTCATGATTCGAAGACAAATAAAAAGCTCTGCGAAGGCAGCGCCATTCGCAGAGCAGTTTTATTATATCGTAGATGGTGGATTGTTGAGCAACTATCCCTTATGGGTGTTCGACCGGGATACAGATCGTGAAGAGATCATTCCCGTTATCGGGTTCCAATTAGTTGGTAAAAGCGAAACACCTACGCACACCATCAAAGGTCCGATCACGATGCTTGAGGCCTTGTTTGGAACAATGCTCAGTGCTCATGATGAGCGGTACATTGAGATGAAAAACCGATTCCGTACGGTTAAAATTCCAACGCTTGGTGTGGGGAATACGCAATTTAATTTGTCTAAGGAATTGGGTTTAGCACTGTACGAATCGGGCTACGAAGCTGCCAAAGACTACTTTACTAAATGGACCGCCCAAACCTACGAAGAGAACTATGAGAAATATGTGCTTCGTATTCCGTCTAAATGACGAACAGGGTTTAATGATATTTCGGATAATCATCGGGGTCAGAATCTTTCGTTCCGTTGATTACTCGAAATTTTGCATTTTTCCTTTTGGGCTTGGATGACCCGCGGCCAATAGAAGGTCTTTTCCAACGAGATGGCGGAAATTTGTATAGAAGAAATATAAGCCCTAATACGAGAATTGGAATGAAAAAAGATGGCAAATTTACCAACAATCCAATCGCAATCAAAACTCCGATAGCGATCTCGACCGGCGAAAATCTTCTTCTCATGCCCGTCCCTCCATTATTCTTTTTTCTGCTTCACGCATCCGGTTAAAAGAAGCGATGGAAACCTCAACTTGGCTATCTTCAGGTTCTTTGGTAGTCAGCAGTTGAAGCCATAGTCCCGGATAACCCAAGTAACGGAGAACCGGCACTTCACGAAGGGAGTTCGTGAATCTTAGCACTTCATAAGAAACTCCGATGACGACTGGAAGCAGGACTAAACGCTGCAAGATACGCTCTACATATCCATCATAGTGCAGGAATGAGTAGATAACKACGCCAATCAATACGGTAAAAACAATAAAGCTACTGCCGCAACGGTAGTGTAGCGTGTTGAATTTCTGTACATTGCTGACGGTAAGCTCGACGCCAGCTTCATAGGCGCTGATTACTTTGTGTTCAGCTCCGTGATACTGAAAAAGTCTACGAATCATTGGTGTTAAGGATATGAAGTAAATATATCCAACAAGCAAAATGATTTTGATAACACCTTCTATAAGATTATGAAGAATTTGATTGCTAAATACATTCCCAAACAAAAACTGTTCAATGACTGCTGGAACAAGCGTGAATACGAATTTCCCGAAAAGGAATGATATCACACCCACAACCGCCACACCAAGAATCATCGAAATATTTGAGAAGAAGCCAGGCTTCTCATCTTTATTGGCCGAGGACTTGTCCTCGCCTTCTTGTTCAGCGAAGGATTCCGCTGAGAAATTAAGATGCTGAGCACCTTTGGCGCTGGATTCTATAATGCCGACAATCCCTCTAACCAATGGGATTTTCTTAAGCGTTTGTACCCAAGGGATGTCTTTCCTAGGGACCTCCAAGAAATCAAGTGAGCCATCTTTCTTGCGCACGGCGGTTACATGCACATTTTTTCCTGCGAACATGACGCCCTCAATGACGGCTTGTCCTCCATATATACTGTTTTGTTCTGCCATGAGATCCACCTTCTTATCCTTCTCGAATTCGGTTTTTGGTACTTTCCTATTGTAACGGATTCGCGGTTTGAATGCTACCGATAACGGTAGAACATACTATTCTTACCTGTGATTTACGTGCAATATCTGTAGAGAAAGGAAGAGAACGACTGATGAGTGAGACAAATGTGGGGAAAATGAAAACAAATCGTTGGCTTTATGTCCTATACATTGGCTTTTTCGCTGGCTTCATTTGGGGAGCAATGAAAATAATTGAACATTATTTTAAATTTACCAATATCGTGGTGGGTTTTCTTGTAGAGCCATTTTTCAAACATGATTTCCTTTTGACTTGGCAGGGTGTGCTTATTGGGTGGGGCTTTTTTACGGTGTTTTCCATTATCGCGGCTTTCATCTATATGGTCACTTTGTGGAAGCTGCAATCTGCCTGGTGGGGAATTGGGTATGGTGCGCTCTGGTGGGCGGCGATTTATTTGCTGATTGGCCCATTGGCGGGGATGACTTACTGGGTTACGGATCTGGACCTCAATAGCATTCTGACTGATCTATGTTTGTTCTTGGTGTGGGGAATGTTTATTGGATATTCCATCGCGATCGAGTACACAGATACAAGAACAAGACAACCTATACACAAGACATGAAAGTTATGGTAAAATATCAAAGGTTAAATAGGCGGATATAAGTCCTGTGCAACTGAAAAATGCTGGGGAGTGATTCCTGTTGAAAAAGGTTCTAGTGATTAACGGGCCCAACCTGAATATGCTGGGCATACGTGAACCTGGTGTGTACGGAACGGTGTCCCTGCCCGTCATCATTCAAGGCTTGACTGAATTAGCCGAAGTTCTTTCGGTTGAGATTGAGAGTTTTCAATCGAATCATGAAGGCCATATTATTGATAAAATTCATGAAGCCTTTGGTACGAAAGACGGCATTCTCATTAATCCCGGCGCATTTACGCATTATAGCTACGCCATTCGCGATGCGCTGTCTTCCGTACAATTGCCTACCGTTGAAGTTCATCTATCGAACATTCATAAGCGCGAGGAGTTTCGTCATCATTCCGTCACCGCGCCAGTTGTTATCGGTCAGATTAGCGGATTCGGCGTGCAGAGCTATGAGCTAGGTTTGAAAGCACTACTAACCCATATGCAATAAAAGAAGAAGGAATGGTGATTTCGATGCAGGAGAAACGTATTGAACGTCTTCGCAAGGTTATGCAAGAGCAAAATTTACCGGCTGTACTCATCACGAACGCTTATAACCGTACATATGTATCTGGATTCACCGGTTCTTCCGGCTATGTTCTTATAACGCTAGACCGTGCAATACTTTTGACAGATTTTCGTTATATGACACAAGCTCCTCAGCAAGCGAAGCTTTTCGAAGTGGTTGAGCATAAGGCTAAAGTCATGGATGCTGTCATAGAACTTTTGAATCAACAAGGGATTACGCAGCTTGGCTTCGAACAAGGGGATGTGTCCTATGGTGACTTCCTAAGTTATCAAGCCGCATTACCGGGTATCGAGCTATTGCCGACAGCGAAACTCGTTGAGGGCATCCGTATGGTCAAAGACGATGCAGAATTGCAAATCATGCAGGAAGCTGCAGATTTGGCAGACCAAACATTTTCGCACATTTTGTCCTATATCAAGCCTGGTGTGAAGGAACTTGATATTGCACTTGAGATTGAAATGTTTATCCGCAAAAATGGCGGCACATCGACTTCGTTCGAAACAATCGTGGCTTCCGGCGAACGCTCCGCTCTGCCTCATGGCAAAGCAAGTGATCGCGTGCTCCAAATAAACGAATTTGTCAAATTAGATTTTGGAGCGTATTATAAAGGGTATTGCTCTGATATCACAAGAACAGTTATGCTAGGGAAGCCGACAGACAAGCATAAAGAAATTTATGATATTGTGCTGGAAGCTCAATTGACCTGTTTAGCCAATCTCAAACCTGGTATTGCGGGTAGAGAGGGCGACGCTTACGCACGAGATGTCATCGTGAAGCATGGTTATGGCGATTACTTCGGTCACGGTACCGGACATGGTTTAGGCATGGAGGTTCATGAATCTCCGCGCTTGTCGAAAACCGAGGATACAATTTTAACTCCTGGTATGGTGGTTACGGTGGAACCTGGCATTTATCTTCCTGGTTTTGGGGGAGTTCGAATTGAGGATGACGCAGTAATTACTGACACCGGCATTAAAATACTTACAAATTCTACAAAAGATTTTCTTATTATTGACTAGCGGAGGGATTCACAAGTGATATCAGTAAATGATTTCAAAACAGGACTTACCATCGAAGTAGAACACGATATTTTTACAGTTCTAGATTTTCAACACGTTAAACCGGGTAAAGGCGCTGCATTCGTGCGCTCCAAGCTGAAAAACCTGCGCAACGGCAACACCGTTGAGCGTACTTTCCGTGCGGGCGAGAGCGTGGGCCGTGCACATATCGAAAACCGTGAAATGCAGTACCTGTACGCTAGTGGCGACGRGTTCACTTTCATGGATACAGAAACGTATGATCAGTTCAGCCTTTCCCGTGAGCAATTGAAATGGGAATTGAACTTCCTTCTTGAGAACATGAACATCAAAATTTTGAGCTACCAAGGTGAAATTCTTGGGATCAATCTGCCGAAAAGCGTTGACTTGAAAGTTGTTGAAACAGAGCCTGGCGTTAAAGGCAACACAGCTCAAGGCGCACTTAAAGGTGCAAAAGTGGAAACTGGTCTAGTTGTTCAAGTTCCATTGTTTATCAACGAAGGCGATGTGCTTACCGTTGATACGGAAGATGGCCGTTATATCTCCCGTGCCTAGTTTCAATTAGGACAAGCCTCTCTGACTTTTGACAAGTCAGGGAGTTTTTTTGTTTTGCGTGTGCAATTTTTCACACAAAACCACATTTTATGCTATAATATTGAATTGTTATGCACTAGTATGCGTTAGGAGTGGGTCAGCTTTGTCTCTAATAGTGATGAAATTTGGCGGAAGCTCTGTCGGTGATGCGGAGCGAATGAAACGTGTTGCAAAAAGAATCGTCGAGCGAAAACAAGCAGGTCACAGCTGCGTTGTTGTCGTATCTGCGATGGGAGATACAACGGACGATCTTATCGACCTGTCTAAGCAAATTTACGATGGAGCCCCACCGGCTCGTGAAATGGATATGCTCTTAACGACAGGAGAGCAGGTTTCTGTAGCCCTCTTATCGATGGCGATACATAGTTTAGGGGAGCAAGCGGTGTCTTACACCGGTTGGCAGAGCGGGATTTTCACGGAAGATGTACACGGAAAAGCGAGAATTACCGATATTCAGCCAGGGCGTGTTCTGAATGCGCTCGAACAAGGCAACGTCGTGATTGTAGCTGGTTTCCAAGGAATGACTGAAGCAGGGGAAATTACGACGCTTGGCCGCGGCGGTTCTGATACAACGGCTGTTGCCCTTGCTGCTGCGATCAAAGCAGATCTTTGTGAGATTTATACCGACGTAGACGGTATCTACTCAACAGATCCGCGCATTGTGAAAGTAGCAAGAAAACTAAGCGAAATTTCCTACGACGAGATGCTGGAGCTTGCTAATTTGGGAGCTGCGGTTCTTCATCCAAGAGCAGTGGAATATGCCAAAAACTATAACGTTACCTTGGTGGTACGTTCCAGTTTTACTAACAATGAAGGTACCAACGTGAAGGAGGAAGCAGTGATGGAGCAAGGAATCGTTGTCCGTGGCATCGCCTACGACAAGAATGTGGCAAGAGTTAGTATTCTAGGTGTGCCTGAGAAGCCGGGTCAATTGGCAAAAGTCTTCTTGGCGCTTGCCGAAGTTCAAGTCGACGTAGATATCATTGTACAAAGCGGTGTTCTCAATGGATCGGCGGACTTCTCTTTCACAACGACGCTGGCTGACCGCGAAAAAGCCTTGGATGCGATTGAATCCATCCGCGGCGAAATCGGCTTCCGTGAAGTAACTTTCGAAGTGAACATGGTGAAAGTGTCCATCGTTGGCGCTGGCATGGTTAGTACGCCTGGAGTTGCTGCTACGATGTTTAAAGTAATTTCTGACTTAGGTATCTCCATCTCTCTGGTCAGCACGTCCGAAATTAAAGTATCTTGTGTCATCGAGAACTCGAACTTGACAGAAGCGATTCAATCTTTGCACACGGCATACGGCCTGGACACTACTGAGCAAGCGTACGTTGGCGGTCCTCAAGATCGTAGATAATCTCAGACTTAACTGAATTTATCAGATATAAAATAAGCGAGTTTTAATAAAAATGCTGTAATTCCGGCTGCCATTAAAGGGCCGACCGGAATTCCACGCAAAAAGATAATGCCAAAAATGGAACCAATAACAAGACCCACAATTAATTGTGGGTCTATTTTTAATAGCTCCAACCCTTTTCCGTTCATATAAGTTGCAATCGCTCCCCCAAGAAGAGCGATAATTCCCGGCCAAGAGGTAAATACCGACATGATGTCTTTCACAGTGATTCGTTCGCTGGCAAACGGCACAAGAACACCAATCGTCAGAAAAAGCAACCCAAGCTCTAAGCCTCTTCGCTCCATGGCTGGGAAAAATCGCATTAAACCGACTAGTTTCAAGGCTAGCAGCATGCATGAAGCTGTTGTAATAATTGGAGAACGGCCAATGAGTCCAATAACAATGAGCGTAACTAAGATTATATTGCCATTCATAATCAAAACCCCTCGCCCTCATAACTTTCCATCTTAGTTTATGAGAGGGGCTTGTATTTAGAACGCAGGACGTCCTGAACTGCGCTGCAG
>NZ_JBFTQB010000230.1:0-11184 GCF_056398785.1 Paenibacillus sp. 01T422
GTGCACACCAGTACATTTATGCTAGCGGTAAATAGTAAATCCAAACATCCGGCTGAAGCTAAGAAATTCATTGAATTTTTAAGTCGCAAGGAGATTGCAAGTACGTATGCGAATGAAACAGGGCAAAATGTAACGGTCAAAGACGTCCAATACACAACCCCTGAGCTTCAGGTAGCGACTGAGTGGGCAGGTAAGAAAACACTCTTCCAGCCGCGGTTCAGCATCACCAGTGCGGATAATCAAAAGGCTGTTACGAATTCGATTCAAGCCGTGCTCAGCGGCAAATCACCTCAGGATGCTGCGAAAGAAGCGCAGGCTATTATCGATCAGCATCTAGTCAAATAAGATGACACATAATCGCCGTGTGTTATGGCTATTCCTACTGCCAGGAACCCTGCTGTATTTGTTCTTATTCGCCTTGCCGACATTAACCGGATTGTTTTACTCGTTTACAGATTGGGACGGCGTATCGCCGTCCTATCAGCTTGTCGGAATGAACAATTATGCCAAAACGCTGCATAACATTGTCTTTCAGAAAGCGCTCTGGAACAATACGAAATTCATGCTGACGGTTGTGATTGCCCAAACACTCGTATCATTGGCGTTAGCCATGCTGCTAGTGAAAAACACGAAAATCCACGTGCTCCTGCGTGCGCTTTACTTTTTCCCCACCATCCTCTCGTCTGTAGCGGTGGGGTTGATTTGGTCGTTTATGTACGATCCTTCCCTTGGACTAATCAACACTTTGCTGCACCAAACAGGGCTTGGGGCATGGGGGCAAAACTGGATTGGCGGGGTCAAAATCGCCCTCTACGCCATTGCGGGCGTTCAAGTCTGGGCACATGCCGGGCAGATGATGATTGTGTTTATTGCGGGCTTGCACGCGATTCCAGAAGAGTTGTATGAGGCGGCGAAAATGGATGGGGGCACCAGGTGGCAGGTATTCCGTAAAGTAACCTGGCCGCTGTTAGCYCCGTCAGCGACGATTGTAGTTGCTTATACGACAATCCAGTCGTTTAAAGCTTTTGACTTAATCTTTACCATGACGGATGGCGGCCCCAATTATGCTACCGAAATTTTGACCACCTACATTTATCACACGGCTTTTGCTAACTATTCGTTTGGCATGGCTTCTGCCGGTTCTGTTTTGTTCCTGATTTTGTTGTCTATTTTGACGATTCTGCAGTTCAAAGCGCTGCGTGCGGATCGTGTTTCGTATTAATCCAAAAGAGGTTAACTAATTATGGGAATGAAATGGTTCGGTCGCGTTGTGCTGCTGCTGTATGCACTTATTATCACAGCACCTTTGTATTTTGTTTTTATCTCGTCGTTTAAGTCGACGCAGCGCTTTTTTGCTTCGCCGCTGGGTTGGCCGAAGCCATTCATATTGTCTAACTTCACGTCCATGTTCAAAGGGCAGACGATCGGCAAGTACTTCTTGAACAGCGTAGAAGTGACGTTAGGCACGGTATTGATTGAGCTGCTGCTAGGCAGCTTGATCGCCTATGCGATCTTCCGATTGGGTGGCAAGATCGCAACAGTTTTGTTTGCACTATTCATAGCAGGACTCATCGTCCCGTCTCAGGTGAATATGCTGCCCATCTATTCGTTGACACACAAACTTGGCTGGTCGGACAGTCTATATGGTTTAATTCTGGTCTCAGTAGCTATGCTGATGCCTTTAACAGTCTTCATGCTGAAAGGTTTCATGCAGGTGTTGAGCAAGGAGATTCTGGAAGCCGGCAGCATCGATGGAGCCGGCGAGTGGAAGCTATACTCGCGTATTGCACTGCCTTTGTCGGCGCCTTCATTGGCCGCTACGGCAACGTTCTTGTTCGTCATGGTATGGAATGATCTGCTCATTCCGATGCTGCTCATCAACAGTAAGTCGAAGCTCACGCTTCCGCTTGCTATGCTGCAGTTCCGCGGCGAATACGTGACGGACTACCCGATGTTGTTAACAGGCGTTGTGATTACAGCAGCACCGATGGTTGTGCTATTTTTGTTCCTGCAGCGCTATTTCGTTGCTGGCGTGATGGCGGGGTCGTTGAAGGGGTAGTTGGATGACAACCGTCAATTCGGCTTAACTCAGATTGTTCCCCTTGGCTGAGATTACGGGCTGCCATTGGATGAAATCCAACGAAATGTGGCGATTTCGGGTGTAGATGCTATTTTCGTTGGAGTAAATCCAATGGAAGTCTGATTTTTAACTCAAATAGCGCGATTTTCATAGATGTCATTGGATTTCATCCAAGGAGAAGGAGCAATTTTGCCTGATGAGGGCATTCTAATTGGATTTCGTCCAATGGAAACTCGAATCTGAGTTTGCCTCATGCTGAATGCCGAAAAAAGTTGCTTTCTGCTTCGTGTGAAACACTCCCGAATAGTACAAAATAGGAAGGGCACAAACAGTCAAGGATCGAAGCTTGACTGTTTTTTTGCTATTCTGTGCTTTCTTGTGTTACAGTTAGAGAGAGGTGATCAACGATGTTTAAATTGGGTATTTTGGACCAATCACAAATAGGGGAAGGCCGTAACGCAGCAAGTGCGTTAGCCGAAACGACGGAGCTGGCGCAAGAAGCGGATAAATTAGGGTATTCGCGGTATTGGGTATCAGAGCATCATGCTTCGCAAGCGCTCGCGCACTCAAGTCCAGAAGTGCTTATTGCCCATCTGGCAGCCAAAACAAGCCGAATTCGACTAGGATCAGGCGGCATTATGATGCCTCATTACAGTGCTTATAAAGTAGCGGAGAACTTCCGATTGCTGGAGGCACTTCATCCGGGGCGGATTGATGTTGGTCTCGGCCGCGCACCAGGCGGTATGCCGATATCCACACGTGCCTTGCAAGAAGGAAAATACACAAGTGTAGATCAATACCCTCAGCAGGTGGCTGATCTAACGGGCTATTTGTATGACTCGTTGCCGCCGAGCCATCGTTTTGCGGCTTTGCACGCATCTCCAATTATTGRGACTGCACCGGAAATTTGGCTCTTGGGATCTTCCTACGATAGTGCCCGAATTGCTGCGGATCAAGGGGCTGCTTTTGGCTTTGCGCAATTTTTTGGCAATGCAGACTGCGAGCAGGCTTTGCGGATTTATCGTGAGCACTTTAAGCCGTCGATCCTGAATGAACAAGCTCACTCCCTGGCGGCGATTATGGTTATTTGCGCAGATACGGAAGAAGAGGCCAAACGTCTGGCTTCGAGCTCGGATTTGTTTTTCCTATCACTAGGCCGCGGCGCACTGCTGCCATCCTTTCCTTCAGCGGAGACAGCAACGAATTATCCCTATACGCCGGGGGATCTGGCTATGATTCAAGAGCGTCAGCATAAGCGGGTCGTCGGTACACCTGAGCAAGTCAAAGCGCAAATGATTAAGCTTAACGAAGCTTATCAAGCTGATGAATTGATGGTTGTGTCGCCAATTCATGATGTAGCAGCGAGAATTCATTCCTACCGATTATTGGCTGAAGTGTTTGATATGCAGGGCTAATCTAATTGCTATCTGATGCAGCGAAGTACGTTGTTTTATAGTAAAAATTTGCGTTTTTTTGTTCTTGCCATTACACTTAAACCTAAAATGGAGTGGTGAAATGAGCAAGAACAGAGTTTGGAACAAGGGAAAACGTAATGGCGGCGGTGGTCCGGTACCAGGAACAGGGTATAAGGAGAAGCTAGCCGAGGCCGCAAAGGCTGAAGGTAAAAATCCGGAGATTGACTACAACAACCCGATCAATCAAGTTCGGCCAATGAAACGCGAGAATTGGGTCCAGCGACCTGTTCGCGTTATCCGGGAACAACCAAAAACATAAATAAAAAACCTATTCGATCTTGTTAGGATCTGGATAGGTTTTTTTAGTTCAATTTTAAGGCATAAGACTTCTAGTATACGGACCATTTTCTCTGTGCTGGATAATGTGTGCGTGAGTACAGGTTCAAGACCAATGTGAACACCCCAACGCTCCGCTTCCTCGGCTAATTCCTCAACGGTTTGCTTAAGCAGCTCCCAACCGATGGCTTCATAACGTTCAGGATCTTGCGACAGATAAGTGGTTAAGTCCGCCGTTTCCGTTGCTACGATGGATGTTCCCAGATCCCTGGCATAACGCAGATGTTCTTTGAATCTATTGATTTCATAGCGACGCTGCTGCGGATCTGGATGGATTGGGTTGATATAGCAACCGAGTACGCCAATGCGGATGCCAGCGCGCTGGAACTGTTCGCCAATATGATTGGCGAGTCCAGGGCTAAGCTTGCCCAAACTTGTGTCGATATCGCTGATGGCTTTGCTAAGAGCCAACTGCACGAAGTCAATACCTCGTCCGCGCAGCTTCTCTGTTAATTGATTCAGTGGCAGATGACCGACCGTATGAGCTAGCGTCCCGATGCCCATCTATCTCGCCATCCATCCGCCGTCCACGCACAATACGTGTCCGTTCATATAATCGGAAGCATTAGAGGATAAGAAAACGACAGGCCCTTTGAGATCCTCAGGTGAGCCCCAACGGCCAGCTGGGATACGTTCTGTAATCGATTGTGTGCGCTTCTCATCTTTCAGGATTGGCGCTGTGTTATTCGTCGTCATATAGCCAGGTGCAATGGCATTGACTTGAATGCCTTTGCCAGCCCATTCGTTGGCTAATGCCTTGGTAACACCTGCAATCGCATGTTTGCTTGCTGTGTAGCCAGGCACGTTAATGCCGCCTTGATAAGTGAGCATGGAAGCGATGTTGACGATTTTGCCGCTGCCGCGCTCGATCATGTGACGGCCGATCAGCTGGCATAAGAAGAATGCGGAGTTCAAGTTCAGGTCGATGACGTCGTGCCAGTCTGCACGTGAGTGGTCAACAGCCGGTGTACGACGAATAATTCCCGCGTTGTTCACAAGAATATCGATGCTGCCATAAATGCCGACAGCTCGGTTCACGACATCCTCAAGGATGTCTTCGTTGCTTAAATCAGCTGCGATCAGCTCAGCTTTACCGCCTAATGCGCGAATCGCTTCAACGGTTTGCACGCTTTCGGAAGAAGATACAGCAATGACGTTAGCGCCTGCTTCAGCAAGTCCGATAGCCATTGCTTGCCCTAGACCGCCGGAAGCTCCGGTTACGAAAGCTGTTTTTCCTGTTAAGTTAAAAAGTGTCATGAAACATACTCCTTTTCACTAATGAGTGACGATTTGGATGCCGGAATCACGGTATTGCTTGGCCGTTTCTGCGGGCAGGTTACTGTCGGTGATAATCATGGCTACCTCAGACAAAGAGGCGAACGTACGCAGGGCACATTGGCCGAATTTATAATGATCAGCAACACCATAGACGGCTGCGCTGGATGCAATCAATGCGCGTTTGTAGTCGGCGTGATCGCTGGTATAAATCGTAAAGCCGTGCTGCAGATGAACGCCGGTAGCAGAAATGAACGATTTCTGAATGTTAAGCGAATTCACATAAGCAACAGCTTCGGGCCCAGCGAGCATATTCCGCGTTCTGTAGCCGCCAGGTACAACGAGCCGGATTTCTTCCTTATGAACGAGCTCGGAAATAATGTACAAATCATTGGTCACAACAGTAAGCGGCTGATTATCCAGCCGCCTAGCAATTTCAAGTGTTGTGCTGCCGCCGTCGAGGGCAATGATGTCCCGCGGCTGAATGTAACGAAGGGCAATCGTTGCAATTTCCGATTTTTGATCGGCATGTTTGACGATCGGCTCCTTCGCCGAAAGAATGCCAAGTTGATCGCTTTGGGCGAGCATAGCCCCGCCATGAATGCGGACAAGCAGCCCTTTTTCCTCCAGCTTGGCCAAATCTTCACGAATTGTTTTACCTGTTACGTCCAGTTGTTCACTAAGTTCGTTAACCGTGACTTCTTTCTGTGCCAGGAGTATTTCCATAATGGTTTCATATCTGCGTAAAGGGTTCATCGATGATCATCACTTTCCAAAAGAGAGATTACCGATTATTTTAAATCTTTCATAGCCACGGCGTCCATATCGTCGAACATTTGATTTTCGCCAGCCATGCCCCAGATGAATGTATAGTTATTAGTGCCTACGCCGCTGTGAATGGACCAGCTTGGGGAAATAATCGCTTGCTCATTGCGCATAACAACGTGACGCGTTTGTTGTGGCTCGCCCATCATGTGGAAAACAACAGCATCTTCTGGCATGTCGAAATAGAAGTAAACTTCGGAACGACGATTATGTGTGTGTGAAGGCATTGTATTCCACATGTTACCCGGTTTGAGAAGAGTCATGCCCATAACGAGTTGACAGCTTTGAATGCCATCTAAGTGGATATATTTGTAGATCGTACGCTCATTGGATGTGTTGATGCTGCCCAGATGAGCTGGTGTAGCTTCGCTAATTGCTACTTTTACAGTTGGGTATGTTTTGTGAGCAGGCGTTGAGTTGAAGTAGTACTTAGCTGGATCAGCTGCATTTTCGCTGGCAAAAGTAATGTCCTTCGAACCTAGACCGATGTAAATGCAATCTTTGGGGTCCATGTTGTAAACGGTTCCGTCAACGGTAATCGTTCCACGGCCACCAACGTTAATGATACCGATTTCGCGACGCTCTAAGAAATAATCAGCTGCCATTTCTTTCTTATCGGCTTGCAGCTGCAGGGAACCAGTAATCGGAAGAACACCGCCAATGATGAAACGGTCAACGTGGGAGTACACTAGTTTAATCTCATTTGGTGCAAACAAAGCATTGATTTGAAACTCGGATTGCAAGCGCTCTGTGTCAAATTGTTTAACTTCATTCGGGTGTGATGCGTAACGGATATCCATGTGATAATCGCTCCTTGGATTGGTTTATTTGAGTTGATATAGGTTCATATAGGTTTAATTTACTCCAATAAGGCGGATTAAGCAAGTGTTTTCGGAGGATGCAACAAATCATGCCCAAGAAGTGAATAAAGGAGAAAGATTAAGGAAAAAACAACCCTACAGGAGGTTATGTCTATGGATAAAAGTCATTATTTCGACCACGTCTGCAACGATACGATCCCGACCAAACCCGAGGAAGAAGATACGACGCCAACCGATTTGGTTAGCGAGGCGGTCGAGGAGATTATGGACAATATCAAAAGCGCCTTCTCGCCCAGCGAGCGGGATTAAGAGAAAGGACGAAGCGAGGTTGCTGCTTCGTCCTTTTTTCGTTAGGTTAACTGCGGGGCGGCTGAGCCCTGTAGTTCCCCCCCCATTAGCCCTATCGCCGCTTTTCTGCGAAATAGCGGCTCGCAGTTCCACTAAGGTGGATGAGTCCGCCACCTTAGCACTTTCTTGAGGCTGCGCACCCCAAGATGCCTCACTAGAACGCTGATTTCGATCAGCGTTCACTGCTCACAACCAACCGAAAGTCGCAGATAGCAGGATTTTCAACTAGCATAACCAACAGAGGGGCTGTTGCCCCTCTAGAATATCTCCTACGGCTGAGTTCAGCCGTTGAACGGAACTACAGGGCGCTATTTCTGCGAAATGCGCCTTTTCTAAAGTGAAGGGGAACTAGGGGCCGCTATTTCAAGGAATTTGGCGGAAGTTCCGCCTAAAACCTTGAAATAAGGGCCTGTAGTTCCCCCCCATTAGCCCTATCGCCGCTTTTCTGCGAAATAGCGGCTCATAGTTCCACTAAGGTGGATGAGTCCACCACCTTAGCACTTTCTTGAGGCTGCGCACCCCAAGATGCCTCACTAGAACGCTGATTTCGATCAGCGTTCACTGCTCACAACCAACCGAAAGTCGCAGATAGCATGCTCTTCAACTAGCATAACCAACAGAGGGGGCTGTTGCCCCTCTAGAATATCTCCTACGGCTGAGTTCAGCCGTTGAACGGAACTACATAGCGCTATTTCTGCGAAATGCGCCTTTTCTAAAGTGAAGGGGAACTAGGGGCCGCTATTTCAAGGAATTTGGCGGAAGTTCCGCCTAAAACCTTGAAATAAGGGCCTGTAGTTCCCCCCCATTAGCCCTATCGCCGCTTTACTACGAAATAGCGGCTCGCAGTTCCACTAAGGTGGATGAGTCCACCACTATTGCTCCCAACAGCCATACCGCTCTTCATCCCCCTCACTGGCTCATCCGCCACTGAACAGGCGTCATGCCAATGATGCGCTTAAACACAGTGGCGAAATGCTGCGAAGAGGCGTAACCCAGCACATTCGCGATCTCAGTAATTGAAGCGGAGCTCTCACCAAGCAAGCTGCAAGCCTTTTTAATCCGCATCCGTTCGATGTAACTCATTGGAGGCAGTCCCGTGTACGACTGAAAAGTTCGAAAAAAATGGGAGGGACTGACGCGGACAATGCCCGCCAATTCTTCAACATCTGGCCGCCATTCAGGCTCATCCTCGATACGGCGAAGCAGCAGGTCGAATTGATCAGTTAGATCATCCGCAAGCGAATACATTCGCTCATTCGCCTGCACGATGGCAAGCAGCAGTCCCACAATAGCCTGCCGTATGGAGCTGGAGCGCAGCGGACTATTGCTGTTAATCGCGTCGCCCAGCTTCCGAAAGCCTTGAACGGCTTGCAGGCCAATATGGCGAACTCGCGGAAGCATCTGCAAAGCGCTAGCGAAGCCTTCGCTTTCTCCCTGAGGAAGTCGAAGCCAATCCTCCGAATGGGGAGGGGTGACGATGAACCACCAGAACCGGCTCGGTTCTATGACGTTGAAGCCTCCGCGATGCAGCTCGCCAGGGCAAGTGTGAAAGACATCGCCTGCTTTGGTTTCATAGACTTGTCCGTCCAGCTCCCAGCTTGCTTTCCCGCGTTCCACCAGAACAAATTCATAGCCGTCATGCTTATGATAGGAGAGGGGGAGCGCTGATTTGATCTCATCGAAGCCGAAAAGGACCAACTCCGGAACACCGGCAATCAGTGCTTGCAATGTGGCGTCATAGGTCCAGCGGGGACTTTGTTTGGCAACCACAGGAATCCTCCTTATCCGAACATGTTCTTATTTATACTTCCATGTTTCTTATACTACTCAGCAGGTCTATGAACGTCAATGGCCAGCGGAAACCGTATGATGAAAGCAAGACGAATAAGGAGGCATGTAACAATGACCATGCAAGCAGAAAGAACTTACAAGATTACAACACAGGATAAGGAGGTTTTTGAGCGGGATGGCTATTGGATTTCGCCGAAACTTCTGGATGATAGTCAAATTGAACGACTTCGTGAGGCGCATGAGCGAATTTGGAGCGGTGATTATGATGGGGATGGACTTCCAATGAACCATTATCGGCCAAACGCGAATCCAGACGCCCTTCGCAAGCTGGACAATGGCTGGTGGATTAACGACGAGATTCGCCGTACCGTCACCGATCCTTTAATTGGAGAGCTGACAGCAGATTTATTGCAAACGGATGAAGTTCGATTGTGGCATGACCAGGTCATCTATAAGCCAGGTGTTGGTGACAAAGTTACGCCGGTAGGCAACGTGGGCTGGCATCAGGATTATGGCTATTGGCAGTGTTCCAGCAATCCGGGCATGGTGACCGTGTGGATTGCGCTTCAGGACACTGACCTGAATAATGGCGGGATGAAAACGATTCTTGGTTCGCATAAATGGGGGCTGATCCCGGATAGCGACACGTTCTTCAATCCCAACATGGAAGAGCTCAGGGATAAGTATGCAGCGGGTCGCGATTGGGTGGAAGAGCCCTGCATCTTGAAGGCAGGGCAGGCTAGCTTTCACCACGGACTTACGTTCCACGGGTCCGGCGCGAATACAACGACGGAGCCTCGTATGTCAGTCGTAGCCCATTTGATGCCTGGAGGCACAAGCTACCGAGCAGGTGTTCAGCGGCATGACAATATCCGGCTGTTAGGACCGCGTCCGCAGCAGGGGCAGCCTTTTGCGAACGCGTATTTTCCGATTTTGTTCCAAAGGTAAGTTAGCTTCGTACCGCTGCACTTTTAAAAACTTGATCCATCACGCTGCACAAAAGGCTCATCATCTCGTCAATTTCCGCTCTGGTTACAATTAAAGCAGGCATCAAACGGATGGTACTCGGACTAGACGAGTTAATCAGCAAGCCAGCATGTAGGCAAGCTGCGGCTAGTTCGGCGCCACGAGGCTCAGGAAGATCAAAGGCCAGCAGTAATCCCTTTCCGCGGATATCGGTGAGCCCATATTGGTTCTGAATCTCATGCAGCTGTTGAAGCAAATAAGACCCTTGCTCTGCGGCTTGTTGAGGAAGGTTGCGCTGAAGCACCTCGCCTACGACAGCAAGGCCCACGGCCATTGCAAGTGGTTGCCCTGTATAGGTTCCACCTTGGTCGCCTGCTTCAAAAAGGTTATAGGCTTCTTTCGTGAGCATCGCCGATAATGGAAACCCGCCGCCAATCCCTTTGGCGAGTGTGAGGACATCCGGCAGTACGCCGTAATGCTCATAAGCGAACATGGTTCCAGTCCGGCCAATTCCCGTTTGGACCTCATCGAACATAAGCAAAACCTGCTGTTCATCGCATAGCGTACGAAGTTCCTGGATGTAGGCGGAGTTAGCTTCATAAACACCGCCCTCGCCCTGGATGAGCTCGACTAGAATAGCGCAAGTATTCGGAGTAATCGCTTGCTTCATTGCTTCAATATCATTAAAAGTCACTTTCACGAAGCCGGGAAACTGGGGAGCAAACATGTGCTCCCAGCCGGCTTTTCCTGTTGCCGCTGTCGTTGCCAACGAACGCCCGTGGAAGCTGCGCTTCGTAGTAATAATTTCGTAAGCACCATTTTTATGGACAGCCCCATATTTACGAGCTAGCTTGATTGCACTTTCATTGGCTTCCGCGCCTGTGCTTCCAAAAAACACTCGCTGTAGTCCTGATAATCCCGTCAAAAGGCGGGCAAATTCAACCATCGGCTTATTAAAAAAGCCAGGACTTGCATTAACGAGCTTGCCTGACTGTTCCAGCAAAGCATCGCTGATGACTTTCGGAGAATGGCCCAAGCTTGTAACCGCCCACCCCCCGATAAAATCCAAATATTTTTTTCCGTCAGTATCCCACAAATACATCCCTGCGCCATGCTCCATGACGACCTGAGGCCGGTTTGCAATAAACAGAATGGATGCATTCGCCTCATCTAGCAATTCATTTGTGAATGTTTTTTCCTTTTCCATACAGACACACACATCCTTTTTAATAAAAATAAGAAATAATGAATAATTATACACAAATAC
>NZ_JBFTQB010000231.1:0-10140 GCF_056398785.1 Paenibacillus sp. 01T422
AGGTGTGGATGCGTTCAATGACGTTTTTCGGCTTCCCTTTGCGCTTCTCCTCAATGCTTTCGCAAACCTGTAGAAGATGCTCTTCCACAATTTTCCGTAAATCTGCCATGCGCTCTTGTTTAAAAATACGTTCCCACAAATCTCTCTCCTTCTTCTCCATGTCGGGTCCCAGCATATTTAGCTCTTGCAAAAGCCGGCTAGCCAGCAAAATTAATTGCAAGCTCACGTTTCGCCCGTTCGAGAATCCTAACCTGCGGTTCTGAGAAAGCGGGATAAATACATCATCCAACTCGGCATGCAGTGCCGCTTTATCCGATGATTTGACCACTGACACAATACGTTCTCCCTGCGCAGCATCAAAACGGTATACGTTTTCATTATCATGTTCCAAATGGTCGATGGATATAATGCGATTTTTCCCCAAATACCATCGATGGTCAGCAGCCTCTTGCGCCTGATTATACGACTGTGGCAAAGCAGCCAATTCTGATATTCGTTCGCCTACGCCAATCGTAACGCTTATTTTCAACCATTTGAGCAAGCTATCCCGAATGTCCTCCGCAACACCAAGAAGCATCTCCTCCTGAGTATCTTCATCACCCATTCTCAGAATTCCAACGAATTCTCCATTGCGATTCTCAAACACATAACCCTGCATATATGTCCCGATAATTTCCTGGATAATATTCAAAATAGAGTAAGATAACAGCTGCTGATCCCTCTCGGAGCGTGTCGCCACCACTTGATCGCTATCATCAATTTTTACAACAATCGTCCAATAAACTGCTTCGCTAGGCAGCACAAGTCCTAGGAAATCAAGCCGATCTTTGATCCTGCCTGGGTGCGGAATTCCGTCCCGAATTAATGACATCAGAAACTTTTCACGCAGCAACGGCATGCTTTGAGTTAGTTTTACCTGCATATCAACGATATAGGTTCGTTCTTGCTCCGCTTCTTTTAATTCATTGACGACCCGCTCGACAACAGCAGCTAGTTCCAACCTATCGACAGGTTTAAATATATAATCCACCGCATTGACCTTGAGTGCTGATTTCAAATAATCCGCATCGTCATGCCCGCTCACAAACACAATTTTCATCGTCGGAAAACGCGCTTTAATAGCATGTGAAAGACGAATCCCATCCATCTGCGGCATGCGAACATCCGTCAAAACAATATCCGGTTTGAGACTCTCAATCACTTCCAGACCCACGTCTCCATCATCAGCTTCGCCAACAACCTCAATGCCATATTTATCCCATTCAAAATAAGACATTAAACCATGCCTCACAGTAGGTTCATCATCTACAATTACGAGTCGAAACATGTTGCATGCGCCTCCCTTATCCTGCAACTCTAGTATACTTGCTAGTCTGCGTGTTCGAAATAGATTGCCTTCAAAAAAAATCGCCCCTGCTGCCAAAGGCAGGTCTGGGACGATCTTCTAGATGATAATGTGATAATCTCCTCGAACTAATTGCTTTCCTCGTCGTACTCAATGTGACCGGAGGCCACAGTAACAGCTTCTACTTTTCCAGGATTTTCGCCCAGCCAAGCTCCTTGCTCTACCAGCTTGCGCTGAAGCTCTGGAATGTTCACCTCACGGAAACCGGCACCTGTCACGCTCGCCATTGCCGCAGCCGTACCAGCCGCTTGGCCCATGGCAAAGCAGTTCGGCATTACGCGCAGCGAGCCTTGGACCGGACGGTCCGACGAAACAGAGCGACCGGCAACAATAAGGTTGGACTTGCCTTGCGGCAGCATACAGCGGTAAGGAACACCATGTGATTTACCTTTTGGCAAATGTTTGATAACCATGGTGCTGCTGGCATTGGCGAGATGAATATCGATAAAGTACGCATTACGCGCTATATCATCTTCAAACGTCCGCATGGAGATGAAGTCATCCACGACAAGCGTATAATCGCCCGCTATGCGGCGCGTTTCTCTAATACCAATTTGATCACCGGAGTGCACAAGATGGATATTCTCGAACCCTGGCACATATTTGCGCAGAAATTTAATTTGTACATCGATCAGCTTGCGCCCTTCAATAGCCGCATACGTCAAATCTTCCGCGCTCGTACCATCGATGCCGAAAATATGTCCAAAATTAAACCCGGCAATGGAATCGGTGATCCATGCGATACCGGATACGCGTTTACGGCCTTCTGGGAGATCTCCATTTTGCTGCGCTTCCACAATCGTTTTATCGAGCTGCTTCGATTGCCCCGAGTCCTGGCAGAACTGATCGAAACGTGCTTTATCCGCTCCTGACACAAGATAGCACATCGTTCCCGGCTGCAGCTCACCATTTTCCCCGCCAGTCTGGAACGGTACGCCAGCAAGCGCCGCCAAATCAGCGTCCCCGCTCGCATCAATATACAGCTTGGCTTGAACGACTGAGCGTCCCGACTTGTTGCTGATCACCAGGCCACTGATGCGGTCGCCTTCCAGCAGCACTTGATCAGCGACGGTGTGGAACAAGATCTTGGCACCGCTCTCCAAAACTTGCTGATCATACACACGCTTCAGCGTTTCAACATCGATAGGCACCCAGTCCAATTGTTCCTTATAACGCTCATGAAATGCGTCTCCTGCCGCCCGCTTCATCTCGTTCAGAAGATCCAGGCCAATGCCGCGAATGATCGGCTTCTCGCCATCCGAGTATGGGCAGAATGCAGGCACTAATGCCGCTGTCCCCATGCCGCCCAAATATCCCCGCTGCTCGATCAGCAGTGTATCTGCACCATTGCGTGCTGCTGCCATGGCAGCGGCAACACCCGTTGCTCCGCCTCCGACAACGACGACGTCCGGTGTATAGGAAATCGGAAGCTCAGATGAAATCTTAATGGTTTGTGTCGTATGTTTAGCCATTTGCTCTACCTCCACATGATCTAATACGAGAAAATGAGATTCCTGCTTGTTCAAACAGAGGCATCCTTGAATTATCATGCGCGATTAATCGGCGGCTTGCAGGATCGCTTCGCCTCCTTCGGCCACCATATCGAAGTCTGCATGCTGCCGACTTCCATCCGGAGCAGCGAAATGCCCGACTGGTTGGAAGAGCGTGGCATTGCCTACACCGACGGCATCTTCATCGCTCCCAGCCTGACGCCTAAGTCTTGGGAGGATGAGCTCCTGAAGCTGCCGATCCCCAAAATTCTGCTGAGCTATCCACCGCTCGGCACCAAAGTAGACAGCGTCATCTGGGACATCTATGAAGCTACTTTCCAAGCCGTTGCCTACCTGCGGTCCATCGGGCATGTCCATATCATGTATGTTGGCGATACGCATCAACAGCGTGGCTTTATATTGCGCTGGCAGGCGTTCCAGCATGCCATGAATGAATTTGATGCGGCTATCGATCCGCGCCAGCATTCTATCGATGCGCGGAATACGAATCCGCATTGGCTGGAAGACCTGCGCGTCAAGCTGCTTCGCAACGCGCCTACCGCCTTGATTTGCGGCGTCGATGGCGAGGTCCCGGCTGTGTACCAGCTCTGCACCGAGCTGGGGCTGCGCATTCCCGAGGACATCTCCCTCATCGGCATGCTCAATGAGCAGCCCGTTTCCCTGCCAGAGTTCACCCGGCCGCTGCTGTCCGTTCGCGAAACCGGCTACCGGGCGGCTGATCGCATGCTCTGGCGCATCGCGAATCCCACGTTGCCGTGTGAGCATATTCGCATCCAGGGGGAGCTGTGGGTTGGGGGGACGACGGCTGAGAATTTGAGGTCACAGCCCTGATCCCCCAATAAATTTTACGTGGAAATAATACCGTTAATTTGTTCAAATGAACTAAATATATGGGATTAGATGGAAATACTCATTCTATTTCCCTTGTTTTTCCATAAAAGGAGCATTTCTAGTAGAATTAGCTGCAGAATTCCTTCTATTCGACAGCCGCATCTCTCAGCGCCATTTTTAACGGTAGAAAATGCAGTTATTTCGCCTTCCGGCTACTCCAAATCTTTTGAAAAAAAGAACCCAGCCTGATTAGGCTGGGTTCCTTCCATACATGCTACTTGTTCTTTTGTTCCAAAGCTTTTAACATAACCACAACAGACTCAGCTCTAGTTGCGTTAGCTTGCGGAGCAAAAGCATTTTTGTCTCTGCCTTGTACAATACCCGCTTGCTTCACGAAAGCAACACTGCCTTTGGCCCATGCTGGAATATTCTCGTCATCCGAGAAGCCCGTAGCCGCACCAGCAGCAGTGGATGCCCCCAGCGCGTTTGCGATAATCACGGCCATTTCGGCACGTGTTATTTGTGCATCTGGACGGAAGCTGCCGTCTTCATAACCATGAATGATGCCTGCTTTGACTGCTTTTGCGATAGCTTGCTCAGCCCAAGCTCCGATTTTGGCTTTGTCTGTGAAGGTTAGTACCGCTCCTTCTCCTTGCAGTTTCCATGCATTCATTAACATAACCGCGAATTCTGCGCGAGTTACTGTTGAATCCGGCTTAAATGTGCCATCCGGATATCCGCTTACGATACCTCCGTTAACTGCATTTTTAATGCTAACCTCTGCCCAATGTCCTGTAATATCACGGAAAGCAGGGTTGCCGGAAGGATCTTTCGTTGGTTCGGCTTGTCCGACAGCGAATACCGCATATTTCGTGAAGTGATTCACCGCTACAGTAATTCGATTACCATTCACAGTTCCGCCAGCAACCTCAACCCATGTTTTCTGCACTTCGTCAAAGTAGAAGACAGATGGTTTTTGATCTTTTTGTACAGCTGATGTGTCGAAAGCAAAGCTTAACGTGACCGGTTTACTGAAGCTCTCCGAGAAGTTTTTCAAAATCTCAAAGATCGGGCTTAGAAGAATATCTTTATCCGAAATCAGATTCTGAGTGTTCACTAATTTTTCAATCGATAATTTCAGTTCTTTCATTGCAGCTCCCGCAGGAATAGAAATGGTGATTGCCTCACCCAAACTAACTTCTCCTGATTGACCTACAAGAAGCGTTAATTGACCATTTGTTCCAGTCACAGAGGAAGGATTAGATGTTACAGAACCACTGTTACCAGCATCTTCATGTTCATCCTCATGCTCATCCGTATTTTCCTGCGCAGCGCGATTCACGGTAATTGTATATGCCTTCGACGTCGTCCCGTTCTGCGCTGTCACGATAATCTTAATTGTGTTTGCCCCGACAACTAAATCGATATTGCCACTAGTTTGACCGTTCAAGACTGCTGTCCCGTTTATGGTCATCGTCGAATGACTATCATCCAAACTGCCACTTACCGTGAGCTGGGATACCCCATTTGCTACATTGGCCGTGTAACTCGTTTGTGCGGAATCAAATACCGGCGTCAGTGCTCCACTCGAAAGCGTCAAACTGCTCAAGTCTGCATTTCCACTTACAATAGGTGCTCGTTCAATCGTTAGGCTATACGCATTACTTGTTGTACCGTCTTGCGCAGTTACTACAATGCTAATCGTATTAGAACCAACGTTCAAATTAGAAACACTGTAAGTATAAACATTGCCTGTTACAGTTGAATAGGTTGCACCCGTTACAGTAACCGTTTCATTAGGCTCTGCCTTTTCAAAGGACATATTGAGACC
The DNA here is from genome assembly GCF_056398785.1 of Paenibacillus sp. 01T422. Lineage (NCBI taxonomy): Bacteria > Bacillati > Bacillota > Bacilli > Caryophanales > Paenibacillaceae > Paenibacillus > Paenibacillus sp. 01T422. The sequence continues at coordinate 5,579 of NZ_JBFTQB010000231.1, forward strand.
TGAAACCGTATTAGGTACTTCCACTTGATAGTTGAGCTGGGAATTCGAAAAATCCGGTAATAACTTCCCTTGATCGACCGACAAGTCTGCAAGCAGCGCATTGTTACTGATTCTTGTAACCGCAATCGTGTAGGTTTTTACCGAATTATTAACTGCTGTCACAACAACTTCGATATGATTCACGCCCACGCTAAGCGAAATATCTGTACTTGCATGACCGCTTACTACCGTTACATTTTTTACTGTCACACTCGCTCTTGTATCTGCTGTCGTTGGCGTAACCGTCATCGTCTCGACGTTGTTTGCTACACTTAACGTGTAGCTTGTCGTGTCAGCTGCAAAAGTCTCATTCAAATTTCCACTGCTAACACCCAAAGCACTTAAATCCGCATTTGAGCTTAGATCGCGAGTAACCTTGACCGTTAGTGCGACAGCTGAATTGCCAATGGCATCCGTTGCAACGACCTTAATCTCATTGTCGCCCATTGCTAGCATCGACAAGTCAATCGGAAGAATCGCTTTGCCGCCTACTGCTGTTACATTCGTTCCAGACTGTAGGACATTCGTGCTTCCAACTTTCGCCGTTACAATTGCACCCGCTTCGGTAGCAACGATAATGTTGAAGTTATCTGTTTGTGATGTGTTATCTTTGTCTGCTGACCCATCTTCGACAGGTACAGTCGGCGGTAACGTGTCCTTGGTCACAGCTACTGTCAAAATGCCAGAAGCAGCTCCCACGCCATCTGTAATAACAATTTCAATGTTGTTTGCGCCTTCTCCGAGGAGTGAGATATCAATTGGCAGTTGTGCTTTGCCACTTGCAGCTGTCACACTCGTTCCTGATTGTAGGACATTGGTGCCTCCTACTTTTGCTGTCACCGTTGCTCCTGTTTCTGCATTTACGATGATAGTGAAGTTTGCATTCTGGATCGTACCCGCTTTGGGCGCTGTTCCATCTTCCGTAGGATCCGTTGGAGGCGTCGTGTCTATTGTTACAGCAACTGTCAAAGCAATAGAAGTATTGCCTGTGGCATCTGTTGCGACAACGTCAATCTCGTTAGATCCTTCTGCAAGCTTTGTAATATCAATTGGCAGTGTTGCTTTACCAGCAGCAGCCGTTACACTCGCTCCSGACTGCAGAACGTTCACGCCTGCTACTTTCGCYGTTACTGCTGAACCYGTTTCCGCGTTTACGATAATGTTGAAGTTCGCGTTCTGGGTCGATCCTGCTTTGTTTGCCGTTCCGTCTTCCGCAGGAGTATTCGGTGGATTCGTATCCTTATTGACAATAATCGTTAAGGAAGYGGACGTGTTGCCAACGGCATCTTTCGCCTCAACTACGATRCTGTTCGATCCTTCCACCAACTTCGTTACATCAATCRGCAGYAMGGCTTTATTATTCGCCGCCGTTACTTCCGTACCAGACTGMAGCACATTCGTGGCTCCCACTTTCGCCGTCACCGTTGTCCCGTTTTCTGCGGTTACGATGATGTTGAAATTGGCATTCTGCGTAGTGTTTGCTTTGTCTGCTGATCCGTCTTCGACCGGTTTGCTCGGTGCTACCGTATCTTTCGTGACGGGTACCGTCAGTGATGTTGATGCGTTTCCTGCTGCGTCCGTCACGACAATGACGATCTGATTGTTGCTTTCAGCAAGCTTCGATAGATCAATCGGCAGCGTTGCTTTCCCGTTGGCTGCTATTATTGCAGTTCCAACTTGCAGCACATTTGTAGCGCCAATCTTCGCTGTTACCTTAGCATCATTTTCAGCATTGACGATAATATTGAAATTCGCATTCTGAATTGTACCCGCTTTATCAGCTGTTCCGTCTTCCGTTGGTACAGGAGGTGCAATCGTGTCTTTCTTGAGTGAAACCTTTAAATCTTCGGAAAAACTTTCAGCTCCAACGGTAAAAGCAATCACAATATCATTGCTGCCTTCTGTTAGCTTCGTGATGTCAATGGGAAGTGTTGCTTTCCCGTTTGCAACCGCAGGCACATTTGCTGCTCCTGATTCTAAAACAGTAAGAGCTCCTACTTTCGCTGTCACAACAGCTCCAACCAATGCGTTCACATTGATGTTGAAGTTCGCATTTTGGGAAGTTCCCGCTTTGTTAGCCGTTCCGTCCTCCGTTGGTGCTTTATAAATCACTACAGGATTCGAAGCATCCGATTGCTGCCCGTCTTTGTAGTTAACCGTATCCCCTTTTGCCATTACTTTAAAAGTGTAACTCCCCACGCCTGCTGAACGCATAGCGGTCAGGAAATTTGCACTCAGCGTACTGGCATTCGCCGAAACGGCGCTGCCCCACACCGATCCGTTGCGATATAACTGTGCTTCATAACCTGCTGCGCCTGACACCAGGTTCCAAGTCGCGATTCCGTCTTTCGACAGTTGCACGGTTGCCGCCTGACCTAGTGCAGAGGATGTGTTTGTTACATTCACCGCAAACGTCTGCGATGCTCCATTACTCGAATGGAAAGTAAACGTCTGCCATCCTTCAGCCAGTTGAGACAACATCTCTTTTTTGAGCGTTACAACACTTCCGGACACTGTAAAATCAGTACCTTGGATCAAAACCGTACCCCTGTTGCCGACACTGATGCTCTTCAGCGTGTTCGTCAACGTCACCGGAATGTCCGCCTGCTGGGAAGCATTGATGTTGAAGAAAGCTGCGCTCGGAACAGCAGAAGAAGCAACTGGTTGCCAAGTATCCCCATTCGTCGACTCAAGATAAGTATTATAATCGCCGACTGCATAGAATTTCCCATTTGTGTAGGAAACGAATTGCAAGGCGTTATAATTAACCGTATCTTCTCTTACCGGTGGTAACCAGTTCGCACCATCATTCGTTGATTTATAAATGGTACCAATTTCGTCAACGGCAATTAATACTCCATTGCCATAGGTGACCGAAGTGAGCTTGTAATCCGAAAGTGCCGTGGGATTTACAATCCAATTCGTGCCGTCGCTTGAAGTGATCACCGTTCCCGCATCGCCGACAGCAACATACTTGCCATTAGCATAAACAATGGAAGTCAGAGCAGGAACCAAATTTGAATTAACCTTGGACCAATTAATGCCATCAGTTGACCCTTTGATGAAGCCATCGTTCCCATTTCGCCCTACGGCAAGATAACGAGTTCCATCATAGATCACATTGGCAAATGATCCGCCATATGGATACTGCCATGTCGTACCATTAGTAGAAGCCACAATACCATCATTACCAAGCTGCATATATATGCCGTTATCATAGAAGGCATTTTGCGACGTCATTGTAGAGCCTTTAGCTTGCTGTTGAAAAATTGTACCATCCGCCGACGTAAAAATACCGCCATATGACGTCCCATCATAACCAAATAAGTAATATTTGGAATTGGCTGTATCATATAGGCCTCCAAATATTTGGCTCGACGCGTTGCCAGCTACTCTGAACGGACCAGACCAGCTAGTTTCATCTGTATACGTATAACTCGATCCCAAAGCGTCGTTGGCATAAAATCGATTGTTAAGGCTCAGTACAGAATTGATAAAAAATGAACCCTGAAGCTTCGTATGCTTAGACCAAGTGCTTCCATCTGTAGACGTATGTACATAACCGCCGGAATCACCAATAACAATCGCTGTGTTGCTGACCGCTATGGAGGTCAGATTGTTACTTGTCCCTATCATCATCGACGACCATGCAATGCCATCCGTAGAGGTGATCACCTTGCCCGCAGTTGTAACCGCATAGAACTTGTTGATATCGTTCCCCGCATAAGCAACTCTATCAATTCTGGTCGATATCGTGGAATCACGCTGCGTCCAAGTGTTTCCGTCAGGCGACGTCATTACCGTCCCTTGATCCCCTACAGCAACGAATTGATTGTTACCGTACGCAACGCTGGTATACGTGACATCAAGACGCGATTTGTCCGCGGCTATTTGCCAGTCGACCCCATTGCTGGACTTCAAAATTTTTCCATAGTAGCCTACAGCGACATACACGCCATCACCATAAGCGGCGCCTGTAATAGGCTCATTAGGAATTACACTGTGCTGATCGCCTGGCTGCTGACTTGCCGCCATCGTCTTTTGCCCCAGCATCGTTCCAAAAACGAGCAAGAAACAAATGAGCATAATGCTCACTCTTTGTAAATTTTTTATCAAATTACCCCTCCTCAACGATCTAGCAAATAAAAAAAGCATACTAGTAAAGCTTATCATACGGGCTTTTAATTTCACATGATAATATGATTAAAAAGATCGATATATTTACACTAGAAACATAGATTGTCAATTATTATTCTAAATTAAAAAAACCGAGCATTGGTATGCATCGGCGGCTTCTTAACAGCGTTAATTTATCGGAAGCTTGTACTCCTCTATCAGTTCAATATTTCTCTTACGATCCCTAGCGTAATCCTTAATTAGCTGCTTAATATTCGGATAAAGCACAATGCTGTCCAGCTCAGACAATGAAACCCATCTGACGCCTATCTGATTCTCATCGGGATTCGCTGGAAGAGACGGCCTGGAACCTTCTTTTATCTTGCAATCGAACATCAAGCTTAAAC
>NZ_JBFTQB010000232.1:0-14598 GCF_056398785.1 Paenibacillus sp. 01T422
CTATAAAATAAGGTAAAGTCAAGACATTAACCGATCCTGACAACTYCCAAAAATAAAGAAATTGCATAAGGCTGTCCAACTATGATATTATTGATACGAAATGTATCGTTAATTGGTGTTTAAATAACTCGAAACAGGGTTAAATAAATATCAAACTGATTACATTATCTAACCAACAAAGGGGGTCTATTATGTCCGCACCAACTTCGGATAACTTCTCTGCTTTCGCTTCATTGAATCGATATTTCGCTTTAATTGAAACATCGAAGCCAACTATGCAACAAGCTGAGGATGCCGCAGCCTTATTATGTCGAATCTACGGTGCAAAGAATGAGGAAGAACTACTGCTCCGAGGTAGTTCTGAATTGATTGACATTTATACAGAAATGAAAGCGAAGATCTTGAAAGCCGCCATGTAACTCATGGCGCTTTTTTTTTTGACACCGAACAAGCCCTTATTCCATAAAGTATCTAAAGCGTATCCCTACTTGTTTCGCCAAACTTTTTGGCTTGAAACGGGGTATATGAAGGGTTATACTAGACAAGTATTATTCGACACGGACGCAAAAGGGGGGCATACGTTTGGACGGGGAACCGAGGAGTAGCACCTGCAAGTTTAGTAAATTTTATAGTGTAGGAATGCAGTCGGTTATACCATCATTCGTAGTCTCGCACACATGATGAACGTAACCGGCTGATTCCATGCAAAGGGGTGGATCAGATGAAAACACGGTGGGTTCAGAATGGCATTTTCACATTGGTCGAAGACGTGTCTGTCGCACTAACACCTCCAGAAAAAGGCTTTTATTGGATTGATGCAGGGATCGAGGATTTAGAACTTCTTCAGCCTTTATTCCATCTACATGATTTGGCCGTGGAGGACTGCTTGAGCGAAGAGGAACAGCGTCCTAAAATTGAGTTTTATGATTCGCATTATTTTATCGTTATTAATAGCATTCGTTTCGATGATGAAGAGATTTTCCTACGCGGACTTAATTTATTTCTTAGCAAGCATGTCATTATTACCGTTACTAGACAAAAAATCAATGAACTTCGCGCTTTAAAGCCCTTTCTCTGGGAAGAGGAGGTCAACAGCGCCGATCGTTTCCTATACCATCTAGTCGATCTTGTCGTCGATAATTACGTTGCGGTTGGTGACCGTATCGAGGCCAAGATTGAAAAGCTGGAAGAAGATATTTTGGTAGCAACCAAAAAATCGCATTTGAATGAGATCATCGGACTTCGTTCAGAAATTCTCTGGCTCAAAAAAGTGCTCGTTCCGCAGCGCGATGTCATCGGTACGCTCGGCAAGAAGGAGCTCAGGCTGATCGACCACCAGCTGCAGAAATATTTTGGCGACATTTATGAGAACGCCGTGAAAATTGTGGATACGTTCGATACGCTCCGCGATCTCATGGGGAACTTACGAGAAGCTTATCAGTCCAGCCTGGCTAACCGCGCGAATGATATCATGCGTGTTTTTACCGCACTGACAACCATTTTCATGCCGCTGACGTTCATTACAGGTGTGTTCGGAATGAACTTTGACAACATTCTAGGGCTCCATGTCGCTCACGGTGACGAATTCGTCTTAGCGTTCATGGGTGTGCTAGGCATTGCGATGTATATCTTATTCCGCAAAAAAGAATGGCTTTAATAGGAGGAAGGGCTTCTTGAAGCAGCTGACACGGCTGATCAGGAAGCCCTTTTTGGGCTAGCCCCGTTTGATTTTCACGAATTTACGTTTTCCTACCTGAATAATATCGCCGTCCTGCGGGTGGAGTGCTTGATAGATATCCGTAATCTTCGTTTCATTGATTTTCACCGCGCCTTGCTCAACACTGCGTCTTGCCTCACCGTTGGATGCTTGCAGCCCCATAGAAACAAGCAGCTTAATAATAGAGATTTGACCCGCTTCCAGCAGATCTTCGTCTATCTGCATTTCTTCAATATCGTCCGGTAGTGCCCGCTTCTGAAAGACCGTAATAAAGTGCTGCTCAGCCTCTTGAGCTGCTTCCGCACCATGATACATTCGCACATATTCCTTCGCAAGCTTCATCTTGGCATCCCTTGGATGGATGGAACCAGCCTCCAGTCCCTCTCTCAGCTCCTGAAGAGCCTCACCTGAGATTGCAGTCGTTAACTCATAATATTTCAACATAAGCGAATCTGGAATTGACATCGTTTTGCCGAAAATTTCATTCGGAGCCTCATCGATACCGATGTAATTTTTCAAGCTTTTGCTCATCTTCTGCGTGCCATCCAGCCCTTCGAGCAACGGCATCAGAATAGCCACTTGCCCGTCTTTCATGTCATAAGCACCTTGCAGCGTACGTCCCATCAAAATATTAAATGTCTGATCCGTGCCCCCAAGCTCAATATCGGTCTCAAGTGAAACCGAATCGTAGCCCTGCATTAACGGGTAGAAAAATTCATGCACATGAATCGGCTGGTTCGCCGCGTATCTTTTGGCGAAATCGTCCCGCTCCAGCATCCTCGCGACCGTTACTTTACCCGCCAGCTTCAGCACATCATCGAATTTCAGTTCACCTAGCCAACTAGAATTGTAGTAAAAAGTCGTTTTGCTGAAATCCAGGATTTTGTACAGCTGTTTCTGATATGTCTGAGCATTATGCTGAACATCCTCTTCTGTCAGCTGCTTGCGTGTTTCCGATTTCCCCGTTGGATCGCCGATCCGACCCGTGAAGTCTCCGATGATCAGCTGAACTTCATGGCCTAGTTCTTGAAATTGGCGAAGTTTTTGCAAAACAACGGTGTGCCCAATGTGAATATCCGGTGCGGACGGATCTAGGCCCAGCTTCACTTTCAACGGTTTTCCTATCACGATTGCCTGGGCAATCTTCTGTTTCAGGGCATCTTCCGGTATGATCTCTGCCACACCTCGTTTAATAAGTTGCAGCTGACGCTGAACTTCCTGCTTCTGTGTATCGGTTAACTCTATTCCGGTCATTCTACTATCCCTCCTTAATCGCTATAAAAAAACAGTTCGAGAAAAAACAAAAAGACAACCAAATCGTCCACAAAGGGACGAGACGGTTGTCTCGCGGTACCACCCTAATTAAAGCGAAGGTTCTGCAACTCTCATTCGCAGCCTTCTCTTTCACTTAGTCATTGTAACGGCATAGTATGCCGGGTATAAGCTACTGATGCTCCCTTGGGAGCATGTTCCCTCAACCAACTCAGAACGGTAATTCGGAGCCATACTTGCATCGGTTTGCACCTTCCACCGACTCTCTGCAGCAGCGGCATTGCTCCTACTAAGGGCATAGCCCCAGTTCGTCATCGCTTTGATTGCTATTAAGATTATTGATCATTTAATCATATCTGCCTAAGCGCTGTCAATACTAGCTTGCAGCTTGAGCACTCATGCTTTCCTTCTCCTTGCGGAAGCGTAATCGCAGCAATCGAAGCCATTCATAAGCGCGGTCGAGTTCTTTGCCTTTCAGCTCCTCCGTGCCGCCCATCCGCTGAAGAACCGGTTTCAAATAGCGGTCGCCTTCAGATTCGAAAGCGTTCCACGCTTTGATCTGTTCCTCTTCCGGGACCGAAGTCAGCTCTGCTTCCACCAGCAGATCCATATCGTAACCCTCCCGATCCAACTCCTCTACCCACAGCAGGAGCTCTCTACGCGGCATCGTCAAATCAGCTTGAAGATCAGCTAGGCTGCCTCCGCGAGCAGCAATCTCCAGCAGCTTGCGTTTACTGACTTCACGGTCCAGCTCCATGCGCAGCTTCTGTTCCTTCTGAGCGAGGAGCCACGACTCGAACTTGACGATATCGACGCTCTTGGCAACCCAATCTAAAGGAAAGTTATTCGTACGCRTGTACTCTGCGGTTAGCTTTAGTATATCCCCAGCATACATATTGGTCTTCTGCTCACCAAAACCAGGGATTTGCTGCAGCTCCTCCTTGCTTTGAGGCAAGAAAACAGAAATCATGCGCAGCACCCGATTCGTAGCGAGAATATACGGCGCTTTGCCTTCGCGCGCGGCTTGTTCACGTCTCCACGCACGAAGAGGTTCATACACTTCTTCGCTTGGATGTTCTTCGCAGTAATAGGTCAGCATCTGTGTCATCCTCGCTTTGCCAGACAACGTCTGGGCCGATTCCAGATCCGAGCTCACAATAGGACGGAAACCGCAGCGAAACTTCTCTCGCAAGCCATGACGAAAGATGCTTAGCATCTCGTCCCAGCTCATTCCCTGATACCACTGAGCTTGCTGCTGCTTGCCTGCACTGTCGGGTTCATTCCAGAACACATTCCACACGCCCTGCTCCTCAGCAATCGACACCTGCGCCGATATAACTTGATGATCCCCCGTTTCTTTCTCCAATGTGTTTAAAAAAACAATGTTCATACTTACCTCCTCCAAACGTTCGCGAAAAATAGGGTAAGAAAAACGAAAAAGCACCTCTTCAGCTAGGCTGAAAAGGTGCTTCCCTTTTTCTAATATCCAAATCATACCATGTTTGTAAGATAGGCGCAACCTATGTTTTGATGACAAGCCTATTTCGGTTATAATGAAAGACATACCAGAATGAAAAGAGGGCCCTTATGTCTGATTATGACTTTTTATACGACCATCAAGAAGAAACGACAACGCGTTTTGTATGCTTCGTCGGCAATGCGCTGCACCGTTTTGACCTTGCGATAATGACTACAACCCGCTATTTTGGCAAAAAGCTTGTGATTGATTTGCAATCAGGACGCAGTGCGGTAATTGGTCCCGATGATCTTGCTGAAGAGGGATACCTAGAGTACGTGTTCAAGCTCAATGRGGAACAAGCATTGGAACTCAATGAATTTTTACAGCAAATTATCGGTTCCATTCATTTCACGGATATTTAATGGATCAGCGGGGGACACTGGAAAAAGCAAACGCAACCCAGATGAGGAGGCATTTTCCATGAGTGTCGAAGAAACCGCGAAAGACAAGCATACCGAAACAAAGGGCTTCATACCTGAAGAGCGAGATGTATACGCCGATTTGGAGACGGTCGAGTCTCAGCGAAATGATCTGATACCTGAGGAATTTCCCGAAGGCCCTTATGGCACAAGCCTAAACACGGAATCGCTGGGAAAAAGCAGCCCTTGGCGGAAGGATCAACGCCCTCCGAACAGATTTTCCTATGAAAATCATGAGCTGCATGAAGGCATCAAGCGGGATTATCCTGGTGCAGATGATGACCGTAATGAACCTTTGAATCAAGAATAGGATTTGAAAAAGAGGCAATCTATAAGCAGTTAATCTGCTTGTAGATTGCCTCTTTTGTGTTTTTATTTACCCAGCAGCTCCAAATGTCTGCCAATATGATGACGCAAACCTTCAGCGAATACGTCTTCCTGTTCTGCCATCGTGCGGAAGAACTCGTCAGCAAACGGCTTGCTGCCATCTGCATTTTTGGCTTGCAGCAGCAAGCCGTATGTGATGTGCAGCAATTGGCGGGCGTTGTTCTCTTCCATGTAGTTTGGCAGATCTGCATCCGCAACTTCAGCAAGTGGAACGATGGCATTGATATCCGTTGTCACGTGATAATAAGCTGTCGCTTCTGTAAAATGATCCAAAGCGAATTGATGCATGCGGCGATACAGGGGAGGGTTCACTTTTGCTACTACACGTACCGCTTCAAGCCAATTTGTACCCGCTGTTTTGATGTGGAACAAACCGTTGGTGTATTGTCCGATCAGTGGGAACACACTGAATTTGTCACTACCGGAGTGAATGCTCAGCTTGTATTCAAAATGCACAGCAATCGCCGCATGGCTCGCCAGTTCACGCTCAAATTGCGCGATATCGCCGATGTAGTCAATACCTTTCTGGAATTCCCCACAGAAACGCGGCGCCATGCTGAAAATAGTAACCCCGCGATCACGAAGCTCGTTCGCTACCAAATAGTGAGCTTCTGGCGATGTAGGTGTAGCCGTTTCATCAATCGAAATTTCAAAATCAACAGCACGATCCAGCGTCGCGATATATTTGCGGTAAATGGCTTCCATGAAATTAATCGCTGCGTCGTAGATCAGAACATCCTTTTGGAGCGCTTCGCGCGTGTAGTTAAGTGCTGCACCTGGAACATTAGCAGGTGTCTCCAAGTAACGTTTCTCGTAGTGCTCACGCAAGCTTGCAGGCAACTTCTCATACTTCGCTGCTACTTCCTCTGCGGATAACGTTTCGATCGTATTATCAATATTTTCAGAGCAATCCAGCGTCAACATGGTAAAGCCAAGACGCAGTGCGTACTCAATGTCTTCTTCCTTTTTCAAATGGTCGCCATCTGCGCCATACCCATCTTTGTAGCCTTCTTGGAATACGGCATAAGCGGCTGCATCCAAAACATCTTCATACGTTCTGCCTGTAAGCGCAAGCTCACGAATACTTTGCTGTGCCAACACCGGACGAATATCTCTGCCGCGAATCGTTTGAATATGTCCAGGGCTTGCAATACCGAGTCGATCACCCAGACCCATCGTAGCTACTTGCGTGCCAAAGGCTTGCGGGGCTGTATAAGGCAAAAATTGATTTAGCGTCAAACGATTCTCGTGCGTTAAGGGAGCAATTTTCGCACCATCAACAACTTCTCCGTTTAATTGATTGAACAAATCACTCTCACCAACCGCGAGCAGCTGCTTTCCAGCCTCCGTACGTACCATAACTAGCGAAGTATTTCCAATTTGTGTAAAAGATGCCGCATATACTTTAACGCCTGGTGCTGATAGCATCGATGTATTTCCTGATTTGATTGCGTCGATAAGCTCTTTCATTCTTGTGTTCCTCCCTTATTTTGCAAACGTTTGCTATTTTCTTATAGCTTAATCATATCGCAAGTTAGGAGCGTTTTCTCTTCATCTATTCCTATTTTCAAGGAAAACTATTCATATTTTTCACTGGGACTGTGATATACTTCCCTTACAACAACTCGAACGTAAGGAGTACTCTCATGCCCAGTACCGTCACCTTCGGCAATGAAGATGAAGGCCCATTTTATATTCAACATATTCATCGTATTGGATCGTTCGAGAGAACTCAGCACATGCATGATATGTATGAGCTCTATTATTTGTATGAAGGTGAACGCATGTATTTCATTCGGGACCGCTCATATCTCATTCTTCCGGGAGACTTGGTGCTCATTAATCGGCGTGAACTTCACGCCACTTCCGACTCCGATAAGCTTGGGCATGCGCGTGTTGTGATGAATTTCAGCGACAACTTCCTCGAGAGTATGAAAGCCGATGCTCCTTTCCTGCTCGATGCCTTCACGCATGCTGCGCCTGTGCTCAGGCTCGATCTCCCGACCCGGCGATTTGTCGAAGATATACTTGGCAAAATGATCCATGAAGCGAAAGAACCCCAGCTCGGACAAACCTTCGCTCTGCGTCATTTTCTGACCGAGTTGCTGCTGTTCACTGCCCGTTTTGTTCGCCTGCACCCTGTCACGTCACCTGAGCATGTCTCTCCTCTGCATAGGAAGATATCAACGATCGTGCGTTACATTAATACGCATTTTGCTGAGCCTTTGCGATTAGAAGCCTCTTATAATGGCAGTAAAGCAGTAGAATGAGAGAGCGAGAGGATGAGTACGATGAAATATAGAAACGTTGGCAATAGTGGTTTAAAAGTGAGTGAAATTGCGCTCGGAAGTTGGCTTACCTACGGTACAGCCGCTGAGCAAAAAGCAGCCGATGCTTGTATTGAAAAAGCTTTTGAGAGCGGTATCAACTTTTTTGATACAGCCAATGCCTACAATCGAGGAGAAGGTGAGAAAGCGATGGGGGCGGCTCTTAAGCCATATCAGCGCTCATCTTATGTTCTTTCGACGAAAGTTTTCTTCCCGATGGGCGAAGGCCCTAACGATCGTGGACTTTCGCGCAAACATATTTTTGAGCAGTGTGAAGCTAGCTTAAAACGCCTAGGCGTCGACTATATCGACTTGTATTTCTGCCACCGTTATGATGCGCAAACACCACTGGAAGAAACACTACGCGCCTTAGATGACCTGACGGCGCAAGGTAAGATTTTATACTCCGCTGTCAGCGAATGGACAGGTGCACAAATTACCGAAGCAGCAGGCATTGCTGAACGTTTGAACTTGCGCCCGCTGATCTCGAATCAGCCGATCTACAATATGTTCGAGCGCTATATCGAACGGGAAGTGCTGCCTGTATCGGCGAAAAAAGGATTAGGACAAGTGGTATTCTCCCCCCTTGCTCAAGGCATTCTTACCGGCAAATACAAGCCGGGTGCACCGCTACCAACAGATAGCCGGGCAGCCAACAATTCCGTCAACAGCATCATCACGAGCTATTTGAACGAGCAAGTGCTCTTTGTTGTGCAGGAGTTAGAGCAAGTAGCCCGCAAACAAGATATTTCCCTGGCTCAGCTAGCGTTAGCTTGGGTGCTCCGTCAACCGGGAGTCAGCACGGCTCTCATCGGGGCGACGAAGCCTGAACAGATCGAAGAGAATGTGAAAGCCGTCGACATTCAACTTGCATCTGAGACGTTGGAGCAAATTGATGAGATCCTGAAGCAAGTTGCTCATTTTTCTCCAAAACGATAAGGAACATCGGCCGTTATTGCGTTAAAATTTGAGTAGGCCCTTGCAATTGTGCAAGGGCCTACTTGTTCAACTGCTCGAGGTGACCGAGGCGCAGTGGATTGGCCTTGCGGAGATGACACGCAAGGGGAAATCGTAGCGGACATTTTCTAATTTGAATTTGATGCAAAAGTGCAGCAAATTTCCGTATTATCGATGGTTTCGGAGATAATCATGCATTTTGTGCAGTTAATCTCAGCGATTCCATCGAAAATGTGATAGTGTCGCTATATTTGATGTACTTTTTACATCATTCTGTACCTACAGCTGGTTCAGATGCGAATTTACTGCACTTTTTACATCATGTACGACCATCAAGTGTTCGTTGAAATTCCCTATATCTTAACCGATTAGCTTAATTAAGCCTTTGTACGCAATCTCCTCGAACTTCGCGATCACTTTCTCCCGCTCCATCGCCCAACCGCAATCCTCAAGCGCACAAGCAACAGGCACATCCAGACGAATCGTTGCCAGATCACGCGACAAATGCAGCATCTCGAGCTCCGCTTCGATTTTGGCTCGAACACCTTTTGGCAGCGCCGCCAGATTTTCCAAAATGCCCCCGATATCCTGATATTCGTTTAGCAGTTTGGTCGCTGTTTTCTCGCCGATGCCTTTGACGCCCGGATAGTTATCCGCCGTATCGCCAGTTAGACCCTTCAGATCAATAATCTGCGCAGGCGTGAGACTTTTCTCTTCCATCAACGTTTCAAGCGTATAAACCATGTAGTTGGAATGCCCTTTTTTCATAATAATGACTTCCGTGTTCTCATTCACAAGCTGGAGCATATCATGATCACCGGTTAAAATTTGAACCTTCGTCAGCGGGCTGTATGTACGGGCCAGTGTTCCGATGCAATCGTCAGCTTCGTAACCGACAACCCCGATATTCGGGATGTTAAAGCTGGCAGTAACTTCTTTCACCAAATCGAACTGTGGAATTAACTCCTCCGGGGCAGGTCCGCGATTCGCTTTGTACGCTTCAAATTTCTCTGTACGGAACGTTTTGCTCCCCATATCCCAGCAGCATACCACGTGGGAAGGCTTGAAGGTTTGAATCGCATCAAGTAAATATTTCAGAAAACCGTATACGCCATTAATCGGCACGCCAGTCTCTGTTCTCATAATGTAACCGCTCGATGAAGTCGCGTAAAAACCGCGAAATAATAAGGCCATGCCGTCAACAAGCAGCACGGAACCAGATGAATTCTCTGACAACATAATCGCTCCTATCCAAATAAATATATGTACAGTATAGCACGGGAKCGTTCTCACCGGCACAAAAAACCACCATCAGTAAAAGTTACCAATGGCGGTTAGAGCTTTAAGTTATCTATTTAAATTTATCGACTGGTATGCCAGTTAATTTCTTGGATAAACTGCGTTACGGACTCGTGCAACCGCGTGGAGATTTCATCATCTAGAATGGCTTGTCCCTGATCGCCCCAAGTTACCTGTTTGTCGAGCACATATACGCCTTGCAAAATATTTTGTGCGCCCAATGCGGACAGCACCGGTTTAAGCGCGTAATCGATAGCAAGCAAGTGTGAAATCGTACCTCCAACAGCTAAAGGGAGCACAATTTTACGTTCCAGCCCCTTTTGCGGGAGCAGGTCAAGGAATGCTTTTAGCACACCGGTATAGGAGGCTTTGTAGATCGGCGTAGCTACGAAAACAGCATCCGCTGAAGCAACAAGCGCGTTCGCATTCACAATGGCTTCACTGTCAAACTTGGCATACAGCAAGTCTTCTGCAGGTATATCGCGTACTTTGATCCAGTCTACGGTAAGACCCGCTTGCACCAATTCGTTCTTCGCTACTTCAATAACCCCGTGTAATCGGGATGTGGGGGTCGGACTTCCTGAGATAATAACTACTTTTGCCATTTCATTCACACTCCATTATGGTTTTTGATGAACAAAGAGACCCCGTTTCCATTGTTCGATACAAGGTCGGAGTCTCCGCTGTTAGGTCGACATTTAATTCATAGTAATTTACTTGGAATTATCTTACCATCGCATGTCAGGAACGTCAACCACTTTCCTTAAAAGAAATTCCAACCCGGCAGCCACCGGAGGAAGAAGGAATACGTTGATGGAATCATCATCCCTGAAAGAATCGGATAGAACAGTGCAAACAGTACAAACACGCCTAATAAATAGCCGTAAACCCACCTTCTTTTATGAAGCGGACCTTCTTCCAAATAATCTTTGATATAGTAGGTCAAGATGAGCACCAGGAACGGCACCATGGCAAAATAGTGATAAATAAACGTCAGTCTCGGCACTAGCATCCATGGTAAGTACTGGGAGCAATAAGCGATTAGCAGCATGCGCAGCAGCTTATCTTTCCTCTTCACAGCCACATAGAATGAGCAGATGACAGCTATAAAACCAGGCCACCAAACAAGCGGATTCCCGAACGAGACAATGCTCGACAGCATGCCTTGCGGCATAAACTTAGCTTGATAATACCAGATTGGACGCAGCATCATCGGCCACTCCCACCAAGGAGAAGAGAACGGATGCGTCGCTACCAAATCCTTATGATACTTGTACATGTGCACCTGATAAGTAACAACATCCTTCAAATGATGCCCAGGTCCCGGAACCATCATGAAAGGAATATACGATAGCGTATAAATGCCTAACGGGATGATGACAAACATGAGTACACACCACAGGAGAGTTAGGATCGTATTTTTTGCAAATAACTTCTGCACAAGCAATAATCGGCTGYGCTCCGGATCTGACAGAGACGGCTTCGTAACTTCCTCGGCCTCATTCGGGAATGAGATGTGCTGCTCTGCATCATCCGTCTCCGACTGAACCTGAGGCGGCGCTTTGTGAGCATCCTCCTGCAGCAAGCGTCGTGCGAAGCGATATTCGCTATAACGCTCTAATAAAGATAAGAGCAGCAGCAGCGCAAGGCCTGCACCGCCATAGATTACGATCCATTTGGAGGCAGCGCCTATTCCGAAAAAGAGCCCGGACAGCCCTAGTGGGACCAATGTGGCCCAGAGCTTTTCACGATAGAAGCTTAGCGTCGTATAGCGGTACATGAAATAAAACATCAGCATGATAAAAAATACGCCGTAAACATCGATGGTCGCAATGCGTGTCTGCGCAAAGTGCATAAAGTCAAACGTTAAGAGGAATGCCGCGATAAACGCATATTCCGAACGGCCAAACATCCGCTTCGCGAACACATAGATGACGGGAATCATACCCACTCCAAACAACGTTCCAATAATTCGCCATCCAAATGGATTGAGTCCGAATATGTATATGCCAATCGCCATGAGCACTTTCCCTAGCGGCGGATGTGTGCTCTCATAAGGTTCTATTTTGTGAAGATGCTCATAGGCCGTCCTTGCGTGATAAATCTCATCAAAATAAGTCCCGTTCATGTAAGTAGGCGTGTATGGTACTACGCTGGATTCATCGAATAAATTCGCTGTTTTTCCTTCGTCCGCCGGGTTTACATCTAGTTCCTTGACATCAGCAATCGGTAAAATGGTCGAACTGCCATCCCCGAAAATCCCGATTTCATGCAGATGCAGCGGTGCGCTTTCCTGCCCGTCAATCACCAGTTTAACGTAACGCGCATCTTTCATCGGCTCTACTGCGTTCCATGTGAAAACTTTGGTATGATCGGATTTAACAGCGATCTGATCTTGCCACTGCTGGCCATCTTGTGAAAACCAGAAAGTATACGATCCTTCCCCAACACCAGCAAAAGTGTTAATTCTTGTAATGTTGTGGGAACTGCCGAGATCTGCGATGACGCTTTCCCCCGAAGTTGTCGGCTTCCAAAAAGTAGTTGGCGCTTTGTGTCCACCCAGATGGAATAAGGCGATGATGGTATAAACGACTACCAGTAATCCTAAGTACAACGCATCCTTTTTAGTGAAAAAGCGTCCCTTCGAGCTTCGTTCAATACCATCCGGACTCTCTTTGAAAATGGCATTCCAACGCTCAGTCCACTTGTCCGCGGTTGGGACTTTTGGAATCGGAACGGGGTCATCCTGATTTCTGTATTCTTGTTGTGATTGCACGAAAAGCCTCCATCCCAAAATACATGCATAAATAAATAGTATAACATTGATGGCAGATACAGCCAGCATCAAAGGATCATAACGCGGAATGTGATAGTCTTGATGAAAACTTCGCAACAGCACGTCCGCGATATTGATGAAATGAGTCAAGCTAAATCCAATAAACAGGCCAAGAATACGGCGATCCTTGATATAAATAAAACTCGTAAGGGCTAGCAGGAGTCCGTAGTGCAAGTAGCGCTCATGCATTTTGGTCATACACATAAAAACAGCCGTTATAAACAAAAATGCTACATATAAAACAGCACCCTTTTGACCATTGCTACGGATATATAAATAGCAGGTGTACAGAATTGAAAGAACCATGAGCACTATACCCAATTTTTCGTAGGAAAGATGCAGGAAGCTCGTTTTTATATCGATAAAGTTGCCACCTAAAAGCGTCATGAGATTAAACGCATTCAGGGAAGCGTAAGGATAGGAGGCAAGAGTGCCAGAGTATAGCCCGATCAACCACCCATAACCTCTTCCAAGAGCGAAAGGAAGTGCAACTACCGCTATCGTCGTCATGCCACTGAGTACACTCAGCAGGAATACCATCAGATTGCGCTTGCGTATAACATCAATGAGCAGAAAAATGCCAAAAAGAAGCGCCTGCGGCTTGAGTAATAAAGCTAAAGCGATAAACACGGAAGCTTGAGGCAGTTTCCCACGCTGCTGCAGCAGAAATGTCGCCACAATAAACAGCATAAAAAACGAATCCACCTGCCCCCAAATGGCAGAGTTCGCCCAAATCGCAGGATCAAAAGCAAACAGTGCAGCTATCCCGATAGCTTGCAGCCATGTTCGAGCTCCGTCTTTCCAACTTGAAGCAAGACGAAACAACAAATAAACAGTTACGATATCAGCCAGAATAGCAGGGGATTTCAGCAGTAATAAAGATTGACTGCTCTCCCATGGAATAGATAGCTTGTGGTGCAGCATACCCACAATATAGAGGACATACATATATCCTGGCGGATAATCGAGGAAGTAGTCCTTGGCGTTGTTATACATGCCGGACAATCCAACCGTATAGGCACGGTCTGACCAAGCCAGGAAGGTTCGGACATCCGTATCGTAGCCCATCCAAATCGGTGCAAGATATAGTCTTATGACTAGCGCTGTCAGTAGCAGTAAACCCAGAAGTAAGAATTTATAGGGCGCTTCGCCCACTTGCTTGAACCAGCTTACCATGAGGCATCTCCTTAAAAATAGACTACTACCATTATACCCGTCCACTCTCTAGCAGAAAAGGAAAAAAGCACCGACCCTTTTGGTCAGTGCTTAGGTTCAATCTTTTCTATGCGCTCACAAATATCATGGAGCCAATCATAATCTCCTGTAAGCGAGGCGCAAAGCGATAAATTTTCTAGTTTTAATCGGTTCCATACATATGTCGCGTTAGCTTCCATGCACAGCATTAACTCATCCTGCTCTGCTCGCGTTAACTCCCGCGCTCTGCGTAATGTCCATAACTCCGCCATGCGTTGATGAACGGCCAACATGGTTCCATGACCCTCCTGCTCGATAAGGTGCTAACATTATGCAGTATGGACAAAGTTGGGAGCGCTGAAACAAGCGGGCTCTTATAAAAATACCTGGACACGGCTAAGTGTCCAGGTGTGCGAGGTGGGGTGGCCGTGTTGACACGGCCACCGAATGCGTATATCGAATTACACCAATTCGTATATCGGAAACCCACCACTCCTCACCTCGCGTTTCGCCACTTCGCACATCGTCCCCGCCACCTCACACCGCATTCCATCACTTCGTACATCGACCCCACTACCTCACAACGCGTTCCATCACTTCGTACATCGCCCCCACCACCTCACACCACTTTCCATCACTTCGTACATCGACCCCACCATCTCACAACGCGT
>NZ_JBFTQB010000233.1:0-10042 GCF_056398785.1 Paenibacillus sp. 01T422
AACAGCAGCATATCCCCAAAGCCGGATGCATGAATCCCATCCCAAGGTAGATTCCCAAGACTAAGCAGCACAGCAGCAATAGGAAGCGCAATGGTGGGCAGCATTAATGAGCGGCCAAGCTGTTGTAAGTTCCCCATCCAGTTCAAACGTATGCTACCTCCTAAAAGTTTTGCTTTAACAAAACTAACATCGTAAGCCAAAGCCTAGTGTTCTCGAAAAAACTTACATGGTGAGCATAAGCCTCTCTTATCAAATCGTATAGCTTGTTTGCCTGTTTGTCAAAACAAAATAAGCAGGTCGAGGATCGACCCGCTTATGAATGTGGCTATGCGTGCAGCAATTAGTGGGAGGAGTTATTTCCGTATTGCTGTCCCATGCCAGTGCTATTGAAACTTTGGTTATACGGCTGTGCGTTTTGCTGTTGGAAGCTTTGATAGCCGATTTGTCCTTGTTGACCCTGTTGTCCCTGTTGCCATTGTTGCCCCTGCTGCTGATATCCTTGTTGTGTACTTTGTTGAGATGTGTAGCTCGGTTGGTAGGATTGCATAGAAGACATAGATGAATCACTACGCAGATATGCATCATGACCTTGTTGGTTTCCACGATAATTGGCCGTATGGTAGGCATTAGGTGAAACATACGTTTGAGCATTAGGCTGTTGATTCATTTCGGAAGAGCTAGTGTACTGACTCGTAATCGATGGCTGGCTGTAGGAGTAAGTAGTCGGTTGAGAATAGTTAGAGGTGATTGCATCGTTTTGGTTATTCACCCTGTTATAGGTAGAATACGCGCTTTGGAAGCTGGATGGTTGATATTGTGATGACATGGATGAATCGCTGCGAATATGATTGTCATTGCCAGACTGGTTCTCCCGGTAATTCGCCATATGAAAAGACTCTGTGGCAGCATGGCCTTGATTGTAGCCCTGATTCTGATTGCTGCCCTGGCTAAAGCCTTGAGTAGTGTTACTCGAAACTGGTTGTGTGTAGAAGGACTGGACATACCCTACAGGTTGATACTGTTTCTGGTAGCCCTGATTTTGGGATGYGTTGCCCTGGTAACCTTGCGCCGTTTGATTGCTGTGAGATGCTTGCATACCCTGAGAAGAGTTTCCGAATGATGATGTACCGTTGTTGTTGTTGTTATTGAAGTTGTTATACATGTGTAAATCCTCCTTCATACTTCTAGTTTTTGGGCACCTTTTTGGAGCCTTTTTTATTCTCTCCGCTCCACCGTATTTTACTGTCAGTGCAGCCTTATTCTCAGCTAAAGCTGGCAAATCTACATTAGTTATCGACAATGATCAAAGCGTAACAAAACGCGCATGGATTGAAAATCATTATGGTGTAGATGGAATTACAGGTCCTGATTTAGTAGAAATTGGCAAAAAGCAAGCCGCTAAATTCGGGGCTGAATTCGTAAAAGGAAAAGCTACACAACTGAATCAAGTTGGCGAAGGTTTTCAAGTAACGACAGAAGATGGTACATATGAAGGTAAGTATGTCATTCTTGCCACAGGATTATCCGTTGACCTTGCAGAAGCCTCCGGTATTCAGACAAAACCAGGTACAGAACCTCGTATCAAAACCGTTGTCGATGCTGATGCACAAGGGAACACCAGCCTCAAAGGTGTATGGGCAGCTGGCACAATAGCCGGTGTTTCCATGCACACCATTGTCACTTCCGGAGATGGCGCCAAAGTGGCCATTAACGTGATCAGTGAACTGAATGGAGCGCGTTACGTCGATCACGATGTATTAAAAGCATAAGCTTTATCGCAAAAAAAACCGCTTCTCTCTCACCATAACGGTTTGAGAAAAGCGGTTTTTTGAGTTTTAGCTTAGTTGTTTCGCGGATTGAGAATGGCATCCTCAACTTTAATGCAACGATCCATAATGACTTCTAAACCAGCCTCGCTAGCGATACGAGCTGCTTCTTCATTCACGATCTCAAGCTGCAGCCAGAAGACTTTTGCTTTGATTTTCACTGCTTCCTCTGCAACAGGTACGACTTGATCTGCGCGGCGGAATACATTGACTATATCCACAGGCTCCGGAATATCGGATAACGAAGCGTAGCATTTCTCACCCAATATTTCGGTAGCATTCGGATTGACTGGAATGATTCGATATCCTCTGCTCTGCATGGCTGCAGCCACCATATAAGACGTGCGATCGGGTTTATCGGATAAACCTACGACTGCAATATTGCCTGCATTCGCAAGAAGCTCCTTAATGTGCTCCCTTGACGGATTTTCAAAAGTCATGAGTAGTACCTCCTATTTTTTCAGGTAAGTGAGGCCTTGCTTCCCCATAGCAGTCCAACTATCGATAAACTGTGCTTTGTTTACTTGCAGCTGTTTCTTGCCGCTTAATGGGTCATTCAAGTATACATTATTCTCATCGAATCCGACCAATAATACAGCGTGCTCCGCATAAGTCGTTTGAATAGGTCCTAACGAAGTATCCCATGTCACCCATTTATAGGGAATATTATAATCAATTGTCGTCCATGTAATGACCGGATAACCGCTTGCCACCTGCTGTTCAAATAGCTCGAAGGACTCACCTGTAATATCGATCGCTTCAGGAATGTAGGTCTTAAGCTGCGGGAAAAGACCGGCATGGTAAATACCAAAGCCCCTTTGCTTGCGGTAAACATCACCTACAAAGCCTATGTTCGGGTTCCCCCAATAAGCAGGTGATCCGTCCGCATTAAGCTTGATGGGTGTATTAYCTTTTGGCATCTCAGCAGCAAGTTCCATCTTACTTTTGGTAATTCCATAGTAATGCAGCAGCATCGTTAAACTTGTTACTTCACAACCTGCTGGCAATTCAGGCAGTT
Organism: Paenibacillus sp. 01T422; assembly: GCF_056398785.1. Lineage (NCBI taxonomy): Bacteria > Bacillati > Bacillota > Bacilli > Caryophanales > Paenibacillaceae > Paenibacillus > Paenibacillus sp. 01T422. Next base: position 2,845 of record NZ_JBFTQB010000233.1, read on the forward strand.
GAGCAAAAACAGGCGCATCAATCATTGCTGATTTTTTTGTCTGGATCGTTGGTTGCGGCGATCTCGACACCACCAGTAACTCCTTCCGGCTTGCCGTGGACGATAATTTCACTTTGACGTTCTTCCACGTCAGCCCCCGCTTTACGCAGCTCGTTCAAGTAATCAGTGATTCGGTCGCACTCTTTGTAACGCAAATTCTCGACATTGTAGAAACGAGATGTACCTTCTGCAAACACAGCTGCCGCAACCATCGCTAAAACAGCGTCTGTGAAGTGATCACCATCAAATTCCCCTGCGGTCAGCTTTTGGTTGCCGCGAACATGCACAACTCCGTTATCATGCGTTAAATTAACACCCATCGCACGTAAAACATCGACACAAGCTTTCTCACCTTGCTTGCTATTCTCTTCTAGACGAAGAACTCGCACATCCGAGTTCGTAACTGCCGCTGCTGCCAGAATGGCCGCAGAACCTGGATAATCCCCTTGAATGACATACTCTTTGGCTTGATAGGATTGTCCACCGGGAATCCGGTAGTGCATCAAATCTTCGCTTGCATGAACAACAATGCCTGCTTGCTCAAGCACTTCGAGCGTTTGGCCCACAATAATTTTGGATTTCAAATCATGAAGCACTTCAATCTCGCTATCCTCTTCTAGCAGAGGTGTCATGAATAAGAGAGAGCTAAGGAACTGCGAGCTAACGTTTCCGGAAACCGTAAGTTTGCCGCCGCGGGGTTTGCCCCCTTTAATTGTTATCGGCAAACGACCGTTAGAATGTTGTACTTCCACGCCCATTTGCTGCAAAGTTTCGATTAAATCATCATGCGGACGCTTACCTAATGATTCAGGGTAAGTGTTAACGAAGGTTAAATCCGGGCAAAATGCGGCTGTAGACATTAAGAAACGCAGAACCGCTCCTGCATTTCCTACGTTTAACTCAGCAACGTGTTTAGGGTTCTTACCGAAACCTGTAATCACAATTTTTTCGTCATCTTCTTCAATGATAGCGCCTAAATCTTGTACACAGCGTCTCATTGCATCACTGTCTTCACTATGAGCTGGGTAATAAATCGTGCTTGTGCCATTCGCAAGCGCGCCGATTAGCAAATAACGAGTTGTGTAGTTTTTGGAGGAAAGCGCGTTAATTTCTCCTTGTAGGTTAGCAGTAGGTTTCACAATGGCTTTCATGTGGTTAATATCTCCTTCGCATGTGTTTATATGTAATATCCGATGAATGTTAATAGAATTCCACCGGTATAACTGAGCATCGTATAGATCATCCAAGCTTTCCATAGTCCTGCGCGGAGCTGTTTAATGCTTTCCAAATTCAAGGTAGAAAATGTAGTGAAAGCTCCCATAAAGCCTGTCCCAATCAATAGTTTCCAATCGTCAAATGCGTGATATCTCATAAGAATTCCAATTAAAAAACAGCCCAAAAGATTTATTGTCAGTGTACCATACGGAATAGAACTTGGGAACCTTCTCGACATGTACGTACCGAGCCCATATCGGCTGATCGCCCCAACGAATCCTCCAATACTTACTAAGCCTATCGGCCATAACCAAGCGCTCATGAAAGTTGCTCCCCCCTATGAGAAAGCAGTGCGAAGCGGACACCTATCCAAGTAAATGCAAATCCTCCCCACAAACTGCCAAGCACATAAATAAGAGCGAAAAACGGATGTCCTTGGTGAAACATATGTACCGTCTCATAGCTGAACGTAGAGAAAGTAGTAAAAGAACCGATAAAACCGGTCGTAATTGGCATTTGAAGCTTTGCAGGTATCGGAAGCCTGTCCGTAAATGTAATAAAACCAAGCAATAAACAGCCAACTAGGTTGCAGATAAAAGTACCCCAAGGAAAAAGTGTCGCCGTTGTCGGATTCCATAATGTGGAGAGACCGAAGCGCGCTAGAGCGCCGAGAATACCAGCTAAACCTATAAATAACATATAAACAACTCCCGGTGCTGCACGAGGTTTGACAACTTGTCTTAATGTTTCTATCATTACTTGTGATGGGGCTTCTACCCCACGTTTCAAAACAAGGAGGTCCTACGATGGATACGATTTTACCATCCGCCGTCAAAGATAGATTAAGCCGTGGCGAGAAGCTGGCAATCATCGACGTTCGGGAAGACGAAGAAGTGGCTGAAGGCATGATTGCAGGTGCAATCCATATTCCTCTGGGCCAACTGCCAGAGCGATTAGGCGAGATCCCGCAAGCGGATGAAGTGATTCTAGTATGCCGCAGTGGCAATCGCAGTGGACGAGCACTTGGCTTTTTGGAAGCACAAGGCTATCAAGGTCTTAAAAACATGACTGGCGGTATGTTGGAGTGGGAGGACTAAGCTTATCGCTTGTCCTTCCTCTTAAAGATTAGCTTGCTGAATAATCAAATCTACAATTTGATCCGTCGTTAGCTCCGTCGTGTCGATCACCGTATGAGCGAAATCGTACGCTGACTTTCTCTGTTCAAGCAGTGTGTGAACGCGTTCTTCCAAGTTCCCCTGCAATAAAGGACGACTTATATCCGTGCTTACGCGATGAATGATTGCCTCAGGTGAAGCTTTCAGCGCCACGACAAAGCCATTACGAAGCATACAAGCTCTATTCTCCTCAGCTAACACAGCGCCCCCGCCTGTTGCCACAATTTGCCCGCTATGAGCCAATAAACCTTCAAGAGTTTTACTCTCTAATGAACGAAAATGCGCTTCTCCAAATTGACGAAACAAATCCGCAATGCTCGTCTGTTGCTCTTCTTCGAGCACGGCATCCGAGTCTTGAAATTTCCATCCTAGACGCTCAGCGAGCACCTTACCGACGGTTGATTTGCCTGTCCCCATGAAACCTACAATTACAAGATTGCTTGTTGTCACGTTAATCCCCTTTTCTCATATGCTGTTCATACAAACTTTCCCAACATCATACCATAGCCGAATAGTCATGAATACAATCCATTTGAAAATCATATAGTAGTGTGAATAAATTCCAACACAAACAGTTAAGATTTTAAGAGAAACCTTATGCCGACAAGGAGAGATGAAGTTTTGAACCCAACTGTTGCCTATTCCAACCACACGCAAGGCAAACTGGAACAAATCTTACACCCGAGCTATGTTTTGTGCAAAGAGGATGTTGTTTGGATTTTGGAGTTTATTAAGAAAAAAGTGGCTGAAGAAGACCCGCGTGTGCAAGGTCTTGCTCAACCACGATTGTTAAAAAATTTCCGTTATTTTGCCGAAGTCTCCTTGATGCTCATTCACAGACGGAACGGTTTCGATCAAGAAGCCGATMGTTTGAAAATGTGGCTGCGCGAAGCGGCTTACGGTTTACAGGGAGAGGCGTAACGCCCCTGCCCTCTTAGTTTTCCATCCAGTTGAAATGGAAGGAACCTTCTTTGTCTACACGTTGGAACGTGTGAGCRCCGAAATAATCACGCTGCGCTTGCAGCAAGTTAGCCGGCAATCTTTCTGTACGGTAGCTGTCGTAGTAAGCAAGTGCCGATGCGAAAGAAGGAACCGCGATACCGCGAGTGACTGCTTCTGCAACAACTTGTCTCCACGATTGTTGATAGTTTTCAACCACATCTGTGAAGTAAGAATCCAGCAGAAGGTTTTTCAGTTCCGGATTGCGGTCATACGCATCCTTGATATTTTGAAGGAATCTAGCACGAATAATGCAGCCGCCGCGGAAGATCATCGCGATGTTGCCATATTTCAGATCCCATTTATATTCATCAGAAGCTGCTCTCATTTGAGCAAAGCCTTGTGCATAAGAGCAAATTTTACTTGCATATAGCGCTTGACGCACAGCTTCAATAAATGCTTTGCGATCGCCCGTATAGGCTGGAGCATCAGGTCCTTTGAGCACTTTGCTAGCCGCTACGCGCTCTTCCTTCATTGCGGAGATGAAACGAGCGAATACGGATTCCGTAATGATGGAAAGCGGTACGCCAAGGTCCAGAGAACTCTGACTGGTCCATTTTCCTGTTCCTTTTTGACCAGCGGAATCCAGGATAACGTCAACCATTGCTTTGCCAGTTTCAGGGTCATATTTCGTGAAGATATCACGTGTAATTTCGATTAGGTAGCTGTCAAGCTCGCCGTTGTTCCACTCTGTGAAGATCTCATGAAGCTCTTCTGTACTTACATTAAGAACATCTTTCAAGAGTTGGTAAGCTTCACAGATCAGTTGCATGTCACCATACTCGATACCGTTGTGCACCATTTTTACATAGTGTCCAGCACCGTCTGGTCCGATATACGTACAGCAAGCGTCGTCGCCAACTTTGGCAGAAATAGCTGTAAGGATAGGCTCAACCAATTTATAAGCGGATTCTTGACCACCTGGCATAATTGATGGTCCTTTCAGTGCGCCTTCTTCGCCGCCGGAAACGCCCGTACCAACGAAACGAATACCATGTGCTTCCAGTTCTTTGTTGCGACGCTGTGTATCTGGGAAGAATGCGTTGCCTCCATCGATCAGGATATCTCCTTTTTCAAGATGAGGCAGCAGTTGGTTGATCGTATCGTCTGTTGGACCGCCAGCTTTGACCATGATCAAAATTTTGCGCGGAACTTCCAAGGATTGTACGAATTCTTCCACAGTGTATGTACCAACTAGTTGTTTGCCTTCTGCTTCTTGAAGAAGCTCTTTTGTTTTCTCGGCAGAACGGTTAAATACGGATACAGTGAAACCTCTGCTCTCGATGTTTAACGCTAAGTTTTTCCCCATTACCGCTAATCCAACTACACCAATTTGTTGTTTAGACACGTCTCTCATACACCCTTCCGATATATAAATATTTAAATCGTCATCGCGCCAAAACCGCCATCTACTCTTAAAACAGAGCCTGTAACAAAGCTGGAAGCTTGTTCAGAAGCAAGGAACACAGCAGCACCCTGTAGCTCAGATGCCTCACCGAATCGGTTCATTGGCGTATGACGCATAATGGACTCGATACGCTCAGGCGACAAAATCTTACGATTCTGCTCAGCTGGGAAAAAACCAGGAATGATCGCATTAACACGTACACGGCTCGGAGCGAATTCGCGGGCCATGTTCTGTGTGATGTTATTAACGGCTGCTTTAGAAGCGGAGTATGTGAATACACGTGAAAGAGGTGGATCAGACGACACAGACGAAATATTGATGATGCTTCCGCCTTCGCCACGATCAATCATATATTTCCCAAACACCTGGCAAGCTAGCACGACGCTTTTCAAATTGACCTCCATAATAGAATCCCATTCTTCCATGGAAATGTCAAAGAAAGGCGTAGCACTATTTTTCCCTGGACAGTTCATTAAAATGTCAGCACGGCCAGACCAAGCGATAACTTCCTTGAGCACAAGCTCCAAATCTTCACGTTTCGTTRCATCGGCTTGGAAAGTTTGGGCTTCGCCGCCGATCGCTTCGATCTCCTGACGAACTTGATCGCTTTTCTCTTGATTGCGTCCGACAATAGCTACTTTCGCGCCGTGACCGGCTAAAGCAATCGCCATTGAACCTCCAAGTGTACTGTTACCGCCAATAATTACTGCTGTTTTCCCTGTAAGATCGAATAAATTCATTTGTCTCCATCTCCTCTAGCATTTTGCTTGCTTAAGCTATTTATGATTGAGGGCTCCGAAGGTGCTGACCTTGAAAGGCGGTTATCGCGTCGAATTGATCTTTTAACTGATGATATACGCTTGTATAAATAGATGTCAATTGTTGATATACGCGATAATTGCTTTCATTCACCTCGTGAGCCGTTCCAACCTGAATCCAATTGTGTGCATGAGCCAAATCATCAATCTCGCCCATAGCAAGTAAACCAAGCAGCGCAGCCCCTATTCCAGAGCTTTCAATAGAATCCGGCACCGTAACGGAAGTACCTAGCATGTCCGTCATCATCTGGCGCCAAAATTCGGATCTGGCGAAGCCGCCTGATGCGCGAATCACCGCCGCTGGCCCCATTATTCGCTCAAGCGACGTAGCGACTGCCTGAATCGAAAACATGACGCCTTCCAGAGCAGCGCGAATCATATGCTTTTTCTCATGGCTTAGCGAAAGGCCAAAGTAAACACCACGCGCATTAGCATTCCAATACGGAGCGCGTTCTCCCGACAGCAGCGGCAGGAACAACAAACCGTCAGAGCCCGCTTTCACCTGGGACGCCAGCTCCGTCAAGTAATCATAAGGATCGATCCCTTGACGGCGTGCCTCTTCAGACTCCGCGGTAGCGATCTGATCGCGTACCCAGCGGAAAACAATACCGCCGTTGTTGATAGGTCCGCCAACGACCCAGAACTTTTCGGTTAGCGCATAGCAGAACAGCTTGCCTTCCGGGTCCGTTTGCGGCTTCGTCACTACGCTGCGCACCGCGCCGCTGGTGCCGATGGTGACGGCGACAACGCCGGGCTCAAAGGCGCCAACGCCGAGATTGGCCAAGACACCGTCGGAAGCCCCGACGATAAACGGCGTGTCCTGGGCCAGCCCCATCGCAGAAGCGTACTCAGCGCCAAGGCCTTCAACGCGATACGTTGTTGGGACTAGCTCTGAAAGCTGGTCAGGAGTAACGCCGGCTTGACCCAGGGCTTCTTCATCCCAGTCCAAGCTCTCTAGATTGAATAGACCTGTTGCACTGGCAAGTGAATGATCAATAATATAACGGTCAAAGAGCTTCGCGAAGACATATTCTTTGATACCTATGAACTTGTATGTCTCTTTCATTAGCCCTGGTTCATTATCTCGGAACCACATTAGCTTGAGCAGAGGAGACATCGGATGGATAGGCGTGCCTGTTCGTGAATAAATCTGCTGCCCCAGACCGCTGCGCTTTAATTCAGCCGCATACATGGCGCTGCGGTTGTCTGCCCAAGTAATACAAGCAGTTAGAGGCTTTGTATTTTTATCAACAGCAATGAGACTATGCATAGCTGAGCTGAAGGAGACGCAAAGCACTTGCTCGGGCTTGACGCCTACCTTCCGAACAACTTCGCCGATCCCTTGCACGACAGCATCAAAAATTTGATTTGGGTCTTGCTCGGCGCGATCAGCAGCCGGTGTAAAAAGAGGATATTCAATGGAGTGAGACCCAAGAACTTTCCCCTCTCGTGAAATGACGAGCGTTTTGGTACTTGTCGTACCAATATCAGCCGCGATGATGTAAGGCTTGAGGGTACTTAATTGGTCTGTCATTTGCTAATAT
>NZ_JBFTQB010000234.1:0-7807 GCF_056398785.1 Paenibacillus sp. 01T422
ATTCTATGTTTACTAGAGGGATTTGCGAGGGTGAGTGGCTAGGAGCAGTTTCTTTAAGTAGCCTAAATTCCCGATTGTCGAAAAATAACTCAATAAATATGTTTTAATGACATATAATATGTGTTAAAATAATAAAAATGCAAAGGGGGAATCTCCGAATGGACGACAAGAACGATAAAACCAAGAGGCTTTCCGTCTACTTACCTGAGAAAGTGAAAGCAGATTTGGAGCGCATGGCGGAGGAAACAGGCTTGTCTATGACGCAGCTTATTGTGATGGCGACGCATGGCCTACTCGCGAATTATGATTCGCATGGCGGAGCTATTTTTGCCGACTTATTGGCAGCTAAACAACGGATCGTTCCCGAGGTGAAGGATCGGCAGCGGCTTTTGCGTGAAGAGAAAGAGGGCATGCAGGATTACTACGGCGCGCGAGCGGCTGAATATGAACGGATTTATGCTCGTGAGGATGCGGAGTATCAGCAAGAACTTGCGATGCTGGCGGATATCGTGAAGAGGCAGGTGACTGGGAGCCGCGTTCTGGAGGTGGCTTGCGGTACTGGATATTGGACACAGTTCATGGCGGCAACGGCCAAACACATCGTTGGTGTGGACGTTCGACCAGAGGTGCTGCAAATTGCGGAATCCAAGAGATCTTTAAACCGCTGGCGGAGAATCTGCGGATATTTGTCGGCAGTTCCTTCTGGTATGTCAGCTACATGGTGGCTTAGGAATCATCGGCCGGAGTGAGTGGGCGTAAGCTTAGTGCCCGGATGTGAACTTAAGGCCGAGAACGCCGACCAGAATAAGGATCATGAATAGAATACGCAGTAAACTAATAGGCTCATTCAGAAATAGGGTGCCGATAATAATTGCACCTACAGCGCCAATTCCCGTCCAAGCCGCGTAGGCTGTGCCGATAGGAAGAGTTTTCGTAGCTGCTGCGAGAAAATAAAAGCTGATAATCATGCCGACAATGGTGATGCTGGATGGAACCAGTCGTGTGAAACCATTGGAGAACTTCAATGAGATCGCCCATACGACTTCAAAAACACCTGCAATGACTAGATATAACCATGCCATCTGTGAATCACTCCTTCAAAAGTATGCTAAGATGCCCATTAGATCGCGGCAAAAAGAAAAAGCCTGGAAGCAATATCGCTAATGCGATAAGACTCCCGGGCTTTTTCCCCTCCGTGATCACAGCGTATCCGCTGCGTGTTTTCTCTCGGACCAGACCGGCGCTGCAGCGCCGCGGAACCCTAGAAACATGATGCCGTAATTATAGGACGGCTAACATGCTATGTCAAGTTGCATCATTTCAAAAAAAGAATAAAAGCCCTGAAAAGCGGCTCATTCGAGCTAACGCTTGTCTGGGCTTTATTCATGTTGAACAAGAAAATTACTTGGATTCAGCAGTTAGTTGATTGTAGATATCATCCCACAGAACACGTCTAGCGGATACATACCTTTTCGCATAATAGGATTCGCTTAGCTTGTTTTTCACGATACCTTCATTGGATGCAGAGTGAATGAATTCACCATTTCCAAGGTAGATACCAACGTGAGAAATGCCTTTGCCCCCTGTGTCGAAGAACACAAGATCACCTTTACGAAGATCACTTTTGTCGATCCAGTAGCCCTCTTTATTTTGAGCTGCTGAACTATGAGGAAGGTCAATGCCGAATTTATTGAACACGTACGATGTGAAACCAGAGCAATCAAAGCCTCTTGTTGTCGTTCCCGCATCGCGGTACGGTGTTCCAATCAATTCGTCAACCGTTGAGTCCAATGTGGATTCTGACGCAGACACACTCCCTAAAGCTACACTCAAAAACAAAACAAGACTAAAAAGAAGAGCAACAACCTTTTTCAACTGCTTGTCTCCTTCCGGTGCCTACGAGGTTAGCTGGAGGGTTCGGTTGAAGGTTCCCTATGATCCCTGTCTTGCAAGATCAATTCACCCGGTGTGGTTCCCCCGTTTCCCCAAGAAATGAGGAATTCGGCATGAAATATTTGGTTTTTTAATGCTAGTCTCTTTAATTCGTCATAAACATCGAAATTCCTCCTTTTTCGTGCAATTTGGTCTGAAAAAATGTGTAAAGGTTCGCTTTACAGACAAAAAAATCCCCTTTTGCAAGGGGATTGAACAAATCTAAACCAATTATGGTTTTATTTATTTTGTTTTAACGACTCATTTTGGCGGAAAGAAGCTGAAATTGCGAGGTAATGGACCACATTTGCATGAAAATATGGAAGAGCGGGAAAAGCTGATAAATGATTAGCGCTACCAGTCCTGCCCAGATATAGGTCGATGTGACCGTAATCCCTGCCAAAAGTCCTGAACTAATTAAAAGGATCAGGGAAAGGCCGATAATCGGCAGCGAATACCGGATGAACGTGATGACTGTGGATACAATGCCGAGATGCGCCGCAATCGCGAACTGGACGTACATAAAAAGTAGATGCAGCAGAAAGCCATAAACCAGCATCCCCATTAGCCAAGGCAGTAAGTCGAGGGAGGCCTGCTCATAAGATGAGCTGTGAGCAAGCACCTTCTGCGCTTTGGGCAGCACCCAGATGAGAGGCAGCAGAGACATGGCGATTCGGATTATATACGCGGCGAAGAAGGGAAGTGTGAGTTCCTTGATGCCGCGGACGAAGCGATAGCCGGCATTTTGATCCGAATGCGTGAGCGAATAGTAGACGCCGCTGTTCAGCATCGGGGTAAGCAGCATGCGAGCTAGGAGCAGGATAGCCAGCCACCACAAGTAGGAATGGCTAAGATCCGTTTTGAATAGCTGGAACTGACTTTCGGCGAGAAAAAGCTGGAGCGCTTCTTTCGGCTGATCGCCGCCGGGAAAGCGATGCATGAGGGGGACAAGGACCCCTTGTACAAGCTTATACAGCAGCATCCCCCAGCACATCTGGTAGATGAATAAGACAATCGTGGCGAAGGGTTGCTGCAGAGCCGCCCTGAGGCCGGATTTGAGATAAGTTGTCACAGGTGTCCCTCCTAAGCGTTGTTTTCTGAAGAGTGGGCGCCTACCAGGCCACCCACCCGAAAATAGCTTGCAGGAATTGAATAATGCCGAGATTCAGRCGGAGTTTCCACTTGGTATCWACTTCTGCTTGCATAAAGTTATTAATATGTTTGTTCTCTAGAATGAGCGAGTACTTCGGATCGATGCGGACCCAATCTACAGGCGTCGTGTGGGTTAGTTTATATTCTATGCTGCTTTCTTTGCCGTCCCATGTTTTGTCGAGCACCGTACCGTCAGCGAAATGGAACTGAATCGGCACTTCGGGTGAATTCCCGCCGCGCTTGGAGATGAGGACCGTACTTTCGTAAGGGCCAGCTCCTTTGCTGCCTGTGGCTTTCACATGGATGCTTTCAATCGAGTAATCTATCATCATTGAGCCGTAGACATATTCATTGAAGAAGTCGTCCCACTTCGTTTTGGATACTTCCTCGACAACATTTTGAAAGTCTTTGGTGGAAGGATGCTTGAATTGCCATTTTTGAAAATATGTCCGCATGATACGATCCATGGTCTTGGTGCCGACTTGCTTCTCGATTGCTTTCAGCACGAGCTTGCCTCTGGTATACACATTTTCTGCGTATTGATCATGTCCGGTATAGGCCCATGCATTTTGCCGCAGAGCATTCGGAGAAGTAATGTAGCTGGACTCGACTGGTAAATTAGGGGTCGCTCCGAAATCGGCTTCCATTACTTTATCCTCGGCATAGGAGGTAAAGCCCTCATCCAGCCAAGCTTCTTCAAACTCATTACTCGCCACGAGGCCATAGAAGTATTGGTGTCCGATCTCATGCACAACAACACGTTCCAATTCCTGATCCGGCGTCTTGTCGTCCGCGCCCCAAGCGGTTATGAGCGTTGGATACTCCATCCCGCCTGCGCCGTTGCCTCCGGGAGGAGGTACAACGATAGACAAGGTCGAGTAAGGATACGTTCCGTACCACTGGCTATAACGGGATAACGCTTTTTTGGCAGCGTACATATAACGATCTTTCAAATCCTGATGGTTGGGATCAAGATAGAGCTTGATCTTCACCCCGGGTATTTGCGGCGTAGAGAAGGGCTCTTCCACATACACGAAGTGAGGTGAAGCTGACCAGGCGAAATCATGCACGTCATCGGCATAAAATTGATACGTCTTCGTCCCGTTCTCCGTCACAGCCGGTTTCACCGGGAAACCTGTCGCGGCAACCGTATAGTTCGCCGGCACTTGAATTTTCACATCATATAAGCCGAAATCTGCGTAAAATTCCGAATTCCCATGATATTGGTGGAGATTCCAGCCTGCTTCCGTGCGTCCCCTTGTGCCGATTCGTTCATATGCGGCAACCTTAGGGAACCATTGCCCAGCCATCACGAAGTCGTCCACATAGCCCATTCTAGCGAAGGCTTCGGGTAGTTTGACGAGAAACTCCGTCTTGAGGGTGACCCGTTCACCGGCTCCTACGGGCTTCGACAGCGGTATTTTGAGCAGCGTATGGTCGTCTTTATTGCCGTCATCCGGCTGCACGAACGACATGCGTGGCGTAAGGTCCTCGCCATCTTCCGTTTTTACTGAAAGCAAGTCCATCCAGCCGGTACTGTCAGCCTTGGCTTCATCTTGTCTCAGCTTGCCGCCGGACTCCCGCATAAACGTTGTTTTCTTGGATGCGAATGCATTTGGATATAAATGCAGATAAATCTCTTGCACAGGGACCGATCCTGGATTTTCCCACGATAGCGCTTGCTGCCCTTTGAGTTGTCTTGTCTCTGGTGTGTAGGCAACATTCATGTGATACTCCGCAATGCGGTAGCTTAGCGGCTCCTGTGTTTGTTTGTCCGAAGATTTGCCGCGATCAGCAGGCTGCATGTCCGGCGCCGGAGCTGACGGCTCTTCCTTAGAGACGACGGTCTCCGTCAGTTTACTTGCAGATGGGAGCAAAGTTTCAGACAGCAAGACAGTGCCTGCTGCAAGGAGCATGACAACGAACCATTGTAGCTTTCGGTTTTTGAATAAAACACTCAATAGATTCACCCCGCCTAACAAGCATCTACAGCATGTATATGTAGACAACCTAGGGAATATTTCTGTGAGTGGAAAAGATTTGTTAACATAGCCGAAAAGCTGGCTATTGCCAGGCTCTAGTTCTCTGCTCTTGTTCTCATGGAGTACTTTAGCTACAATAAAAGCAAAGGTATCATTTTAACATTACGATGAGTGGAAGGTGCAACGATGGAAGCGGATAAAAAGAAGCTGGCCTTAAATATAGTAAGCTCTAAAGTCAATCACAAAGGATTCGGTGCTGGGGCGATTGATCTTAGCAATGTATCAGGGGTTATTATCGATGGCGATGAAGCCTATCTTGATGAAGGCACGCTGCATGCCAAGAGTAAAATCGAGAAAGGGATTAAATTCTCGACCAACAAAGAAGATGTGCCGAATGGACGCAAGGCGTGGATCGTTTGGGTGGCAGTGGATCGCACCGAAGAGGGAGCGTACTATGCAGGCATGTCTGCTTGCGAGATGCTAGTCGATACAGAAGCACGCAGGGGTTGGAAGATTTTGGCCGATCATGTGAACAAAATGGACGGCGCCATGAAGCGTAAATTTATCCTTGATGGCTTGTCCGACAGCGAGCGCGCAGCCCTCAAAAAGCAGTTAATTAGCCACAATGAAGAATGGTGGAACCGCTCGGATGAAGTGCTGAAAGATGCGCTTTCTTAATCCTACCAAGGCAATATTTGAGATTATGAACATTATGTGTCATCCATTGTTACGCCAAGGTGAACCGAGTATACTAGACCCTAGTGTATGTTACCTCATATACTAGGACAGCAAAAAGGCAGACTAAGACGCGCTTAGTTCTGCCTTTTTGTGTTCTCTGAAAGCCGCGCGGGGACTGGGAATTAGTCATTCCACCAACGTTTGATATCGTTCCACCAAGAGCCATTCTGGCCTTTTGGCGAGTCCTTTTTATCATCATTGGAAGTGGGCTTGGCGGGCTTGCCTGTGCAGTAAGTCGTTGGCTCTGTGCCAGCCAGAAATGCTTCAAGATGAGCATTCGGACAATCCTCGTTGGACAGCTTTCCGCTCACGGGATCAATATAGACATTGGCTACCCCTTCCGGAATTTGGAATAGTTTGGGCGGAATGGCCTCCAACGTTTGTTCCGTGAATTCCGCGAAAATAGGTGAAGCCAGATGCGACTCGACGGTGGAGATGTCCCGGTTTTTATCATAGCCGACCCATACTGCTGTAGCGAGCTCCGGCGTAAAGCCGACCAGCCAAGCATCGGTATCAGTCGTTCCAGTTTTACCAGCAATCGGCCGCTTGATCGTACTAGCAACACGGTTACCCGTACCGCCTTCCTCGAACACGCTCTCCATGAGATTCGTCATCACATAAGCAACCGCTGGATTAATCACCTGCTCCTCTTTTGGAGCCGCTTGGTATAAAATCTGACCGTTCGCATCCTCAATGCGCACAATTGCAGTCGCTTCCTTATGCAGCCCTTGATTCGCAATCGTTCCGAAAGCCGACGCCATCTCAAGTGGACTTACAGGGAAGGAACCGAGCGCCAGAGATGGCAAAGGCTTCATCGGTGAGTCAATGCCCAGCTTGCGGGCTAGATCAATGACCTTGGCAGGACCAACATCCAGAATCGTATGAACCGCATAGATGTTATCGGATTTGGAAATCGCCTGCCGCATATCGATATTCGCATTTACATATTGATCGTTGAAGTTTCTCGGCGTGTAACGCTGACGCCCTTCGTCGTAAGTGAACACCGTAGGCTCACTTTTCACCTGTGTGACGGGCGTATACCCATTTTGCAGGGCTACCATATACATAATTGGTTTAAAAGAGGACCCTGGCTGCCTCGTATTCGACAACGCTCTGTTGAATTGATTTTCTGTATAGTCACGTCCTCCGACCATCGCTTTGATCTCCCCGGTACGTGGGTCGATGGCGACGAGAGCAGCCTGCAGCTCAGTTCTGCCATTCAATTGCCCAGTGACGACACTTTCGGCGATTTCCTGTGCTTTCTTATCAAGCGTCGTGTAAATGCGAATGCCGCCCTCGTCGAATTGCTCTTCAGGAATACCGAGCTTTTCTGTGGCAAGTGTCCTTACATAATCTCTGAAATAAGGAGCTGCTGCGGGTTTCTTCTTCGTCAGCGGCTGGATGGTCAGTTTCTCCTTGCCAGCAGCGTCTGCCGCAGCCTGCGTGATGAATCCGCTGCGGACCATCGTTTGGAGCACGATTTTTTGCCGGTCCAGCGCACTTTTCATATCATAATAGGGTGAATAGTAACGTGGCCCTTTTGGGACACCGGCAATCATGGCGCTCTCGGCTAACGTCAATTCACTGGCGTGTTTGCTGAAGAATAGCTCAGAAGCTGTTTCTATGCCATAGGTCGAATGACCGTAGTAAATTTGATTTAAATAATCCGCAAGAATTTCATCCTTGCTCAGCTGCATCTCCAATTGAACGGCATACATCGTTTCTTTGATTTTACGCGTCCAGGTACGGTCATGTGTCAAATACAAATTTCGGGCTAATTGCTGAGTGATAGTGCCTGCGCCCTGCACTTTCGCCATCGCTTTCACATTGACAATCGCTGCACGGGCTACGGCTTTCACGTCGACACCGAAATGATCGTAGAAATGTTGATCCTCTACGGCGAGCGTAGCTTTAATCACGTATGGTGAAATTTCATTTAATGAAACGACTTGCCGATTTTGTCCCGAATAGAATGTGTCGATGAGTTCGCCGTGCGTATCAAA
>NZ_JBFTQB010000235.1:0-7494 GCF_056398785.1 Paenibacillus sp. 01T422
GCTTTCAATAAGGCCTTTTTTAATGAGCTTCTTAGTTAGTTTGCTTATAGCACCGCTAGTCATATAAAAGGACTCCGCAAGCTTGGTCACGTTGGAATCTTCATTTCTACCAATGTATTCGATGCAATGGACTTCAGATGACTTATAACCCTTAAGACTTTCTTCCATCTTAGGTTTATTAAGCCAAGCCATCTTGTTTACTAAATCTCTGAAACTCATGATGACCTGATCTTCTTTATTCATGGCTTGTCCTCCCACCCGTTGGAGCATTCTCACTATATGACGTTAATTATCTATTGAAATTTTATTATATGCAACCTAATAAACCGCTCACAGGCCTTTATATATTGCTATAAGCCTAATCTTTTTGTATGGTGCAACTTTCTTTACCCTTACCTATTTTTTCACCCCTATGAAAAAACGTTTCTCTAGACCCACACAAAGTTCGGTTGATATGATGAACAAGCGGAACGAAAAGCCGAGGGGAGTACAGAGGAATTATGGAACAAGAGATGAGATATGGAAATTTAAAAATGGGAGAACGAGGAGCTATCCTCAGCATAGTTGCCTACATATGCCTTTCCGCCTTGAAATTAATCGTTGGACATATATCAGGTTCGGAAGCTTTAAAAGCAGATGGCTTAAACAATGCGACAGATATTGTGGCATCGATTGCCGTATTGATCGGATTAAAGTTGGCTCAAAAGCCAGCGGATGAAAACCACCCGTATGGACATTGGAAATCAGAGACGATTGCCTCTTTGGTTGCCTCATTCATCATGATGGCGGTTGGTCTGGATGTATTTATAACCGCCATCAAATCGAGTTTTCAAGCGAGCGAGCAAGCGCCGGATCTCATATCCGTGTGGACAGGGCTTTTCTGTGCGGTCGTCATGTATGTTGTATTTCGTTATAATAAGAATCTTGCCCAAAAAATTAAAAGTCAAGCCGTTATGGCTGCAGCGAAAGATAATTTATCAGATGCTTTCGTAAGTGTCGGGACCGTAGTGGGTATCATTGGTTCCCAATTTAGTTTGCCTTGGCTTGACCCTTTGACCGCGGTATTGGTTGGATTTATTATATGTAAAACGGCATGGGACATATTCCGTGAAGCCTCACATCATTTATCAGATGGATTCGATGAAACAGCTATTCAAGCTTTTAAGGATACCGTGCTGCAAGTTGAAGGGGTTGAAAATGTAAAGGACCTCCGCGCTAGAAATTACGGTAGTAATGCTGTTGTTGACGTTGTTCTTTCTATAAAAGCAGATTTGGACTTTCAAAAGGCGCATGATATTGCAACAAAAGTAGAAAATGAATTGAAGAAGACGTCAGAAGTATTTGAAGTTCATGTCCATTACGAACCTGCAAAATAATTTTAGGTAAATAAAAACCAAACGCGTACCGCCGCTTGTACGGATAATTGACCAGGCTCAATAGAACTATCAACCGCACTTGCAGTAAATTTGGCAGTCATGTAGGGCATAGGACCTGCCGTCCGMGAAGGCTCCTGCACTTGGGAAGGGATCGCGCCAAGGGTCACGCCCAAGGTAGATGCGATCGTATAAGCTTTTTGACGAGCGTTTTGGATGGCTAGCGACAATGCTTGATTCTCATAAAATTCTGGATGTGCTATAGTAAACTGAATGCTTGTGACATTATTCGCGGCACTTGCTACGGCAGTATCAACAAGGTTTCCTGTCTGATCTACATGATCCGTAGTGATTTGTAGCAGATGGGTGATTTTATAACCTCGAAATATTTGTTTTCCATCCACATAATCATGAACGATTTCTATACGATAATCATGCGTTTGTATCTTTTCTCGGGGTATGTGTAGACGCATCATGGATTGGATGATGTTGGTTATGGCTTTGGAGTTTTCAGTCTGAATGGCTTGTAAGTTAGGACCTTCTGTCACAACTCCGAGCACAACCACAGCCCGGTCGGGTGTTGCAGTCACAGTACCCTCACCCAGGACCTCGATGGTAGATGAGTGCTTTGAATGCGAAGGTGAAGCTGACCTATCAATGGGATACCCGTACATGGAAGGACTCCTTTCTAGTGGCAGTCATTACCCAATGTATGAGGAGCTCACTTGAAACATAACGGGAGGCTGGCGGAGAGCTTCGTAGAGAAATGATCATAAAATTTGGATTGACAATGTCAACGTGTGTTATCATGATACCTAGCTACGAATAAGTTAAATGCTAAACGATTACTTGGAGGGAGAAGTCATTAATAACGTCGTCCTGAATGATGCAATGACCATGTTGAAGGAAACAAGCCGTACTTTTTATATACCTATAAATAGTTTGGAATTAGGCTTGAAGGAGGCTGTAACATCAGCCTATCTATGTATGCGTGCTATAGACGAAATCGAAGATCATGATGAGCTCGAAGACTCACTGAAAATTGAATTACTTATCGGGATACATAAGGCATTCCAATCCGATAACGCGATGGCTGCCATACAAAATGTACTATCACCTTATAAGGCGGTATTACCAGCCGTTACTATGCGACTAGATGAGTGGGCGCAGCTATGCCCAACCACAGGAGCACCAATCGTATTTTCTTACATCGCTAAGATGTCTTTAGATATGTCTGACTGGGTTCAAAGCGGTTGGAACATCCATACGGAAGAGGATTTGGACCGCTACACCTATAGCGTTGCTGGTATGGTCGGAGAAATGCTATCCGAACTATGGCTGTGGCATGACGGGACGCAATCCGATCGTACGAAGGCGATTGGCTTCGGTAGAGGACTTCAAGCGGTAAATATCCTCCGAAATAGAGGAGAGGATCTGAAGCGTGGTGTTGACTTTTTCCCAGACGGTTGGGGATTCAAGGAGATGCAGCAGTACACACGTCGCAATTTGCAACTTGCCGACTCCTATATCGCGGACCTTAAGGAAGGTCCAGCATTGAAATTTTGCAAAGTGCCATTAGCGCTTGCGCATGCGACGGTTAACCTCATCGCTGTTGGTGGCAACAAACTAACGAGAGATGCGGTTCTTAAAATTGTGAGTCGTGTGACAGGTTAAACGGATTATTCACAGAATAGAAAAAAAGACTTCATTCACCAGGAGGAGGAAAGGTGAGTGGAGTCTTTTTTGTGTTTGCATGTAAGTCAAAATATTAACGTTGGAAACCTTGTAGTTGTTGTTCAGCCATTTGGACCAATCTTTTGGTAATGCTGCCACCAATAGAGCCTGCGTCGCGAGTCGCGAGATTCCCATTGTAACCATCTGGTGAAAGCGGAATTCCTAGTTGTTGAGCTACTTCGTATTTCATTTGATTTAATGCTGCTTTTGCTTGAGGAACCACTAATGTACTATTGTTTGCCATGGATAAATCACTCCTTTTTTTGGTGTACTCCTATCATGCGGAGGCAGCTGAACTATTATGCATGCATCTTTCTAAAAGAATATTGGTAATTTTAAGCAGATATAAATTTTCTAAATGTAAAATAATTTTCTTGATATAAATAAAAAACGTGTGTTACACTATTTCCATAATATCTCAAATTTATGCCATTATCTGTTAATAGGTGGGTGAACATGTGCATGTCAAACCAGTTACGCATTGGAGTGGTCGGTGTCTACCATGAAACGAACACGTTCGCTCCTGAACAGACGCAGTGGAATGATTTTCAACATTGCTTCACGCTTGGCAGAGATGCCTTCATGAATTTATTTAAGCATACCCGAACGACGATGGGAGGCGTTATTGGCGCATCGACAGAAGAGAAAGTTACACTTGTGCCAGGGCTGTACACGTCTGCTACACCGAGCGGCATCGTATCGGAAGAAGCAGGTCAGCTGATCTTGAAGGAGTTAACGCGTTCAATTGCTTCTGAGCTTGATGGAATGGTCGTTATTCTTCATGGAGCTATGGTTTCTGAGCAATGCCTCGACATGGAGTCTGCCATACTAGAGGTTATTCGTAATGTTATAGGTAAGCAAATTCCTATAGCGGTTACTGTTGACCTGCACGCCAATCTTGGTGAGAAGATGGCTCAATTATGCAACTTGCTCGTCGGATACGATACTTACCCTCATGTTGATGCCTATGAGCGTGGAGAGGAAGCGCTGCATCTGTTGGTTCGTCAGGTTCGCGGCGAGATTGGGCCCGTCATTTCCATTGCCAGACCCAACATGCTCGTTGCACCGCAAAAAATGATAACAACGAAAGGGATCATGAAGACGATCATGGAAGAAGCTTTTGATATGGAGAAAGATCCAGAGGTTCTTAACGTGACCGTCTGTGGTGGATTTCCATACAGTGATGTCCCTTTTGCAGGCATGACTTTCGCGGTAACGACCAATAGGAATGAAGCTTTGGCACACCGTTATGCGGAGAAGCTGGCTAATCTGGCATGGTCGCTTCGAGATGAGTTTCTGGTTCAAGAAGTTAAAGTCGAGCAAGCCATAAGACTTGCCATGGAAGCCGAAGAGAGCCCCATCATTCTTGTTGAAGCATCGGATAATGTGGGCGGAGGAGCTCCAGCTGACGGAACTCACTTGTTGCCTGAGCTGCTAAAGCTTCCATTCCAGAGCTTAATCGTCATCCGAGATAGGGAAGCTGTTTCAATCGCCTGCAAGCAAGGTGTAGGTAATGAAATATCGTGCACTATAGGTGGAAAAAGTGATAGCTTGCATGGAAAACCAGTTCCAATTGAAGGAAAGATCAAACTCCTGTTTGACGGTGTGTATAAGCATAGAGGGCCTTATATGAAAGGAACTGTGGCTTATATGGGTAAAACTGCCGTCATTGAAGTCAATCAGGTTACGATTGTTCTCACGGAAGAACGAGTCCCCCCATGGGATATTGGACATGTCGAATCTATAGGCCTGAACCCGACAGATTTTCATTTAATTGTAGTTAAATCAGCCGTTGCCTGGATTAGCGCATTCGGTCCTATCGCCAAGCAAATCATCGAAGTAGATACCCCAGGATGCTGTACCGCCTCACTTCAACATCTAACCTACCATCATGTCCCACAATCCGTTTTTCCACTTCATTTCCTTGAAAAGGAGCATACCCCATGAACCGATATTTACAATCCGCAGAGCGATTGCAAGAAGCGAGAACTTATGTGGCGGGAGGTGTGGCAAGCAGCCTTCGAGCTTCTATGAAACCGACACCGCTATATGTGCAAAAGGCATACGGAGCAAGAATTCTAGATGTGGACCATCATGAATATATCGACTACATGTTGGCCTATGGACCATTGATTCTCGGTCATGCTCATCCTGCTTTTAACGAACAACTGTATGATGTTATGCAAAAAGGAAGTACATATGGTTTGCAGCATGATGGTGAAATCCGCTTGGGCCGGCGCTTAACCGAAATACTCCCTTGTGCGGAGCAAGTGGCATTCAGCGGATCGGGGACAGAAGCGGTTATGTTGGCTCTGCGTTTAGCCCGAGCTTATACAGGTAAAACCAAAACGGTTCGGTTTTATGGTCATTATCATGGTTGGTCGGATGCGATTTTCACTTCCTTTCCGAGCCCGGACTTTTCCTCGTCTGGTCAAACAGAAGTTGCATCAGAAATCATTCAGGGAACAGGTGGGCAGAGTCTCAATAGCCTGCAAGATCTGATTCTGCTGCCGTGGAACGATCCTGAAGCGTTGGAGGAGGCTTTAACGAGGCATCAACATGAGATCTCAGCTGTTATTACGGAGCCAGTTATGTGTAATTCCGGATGTATTGCGCCAAAACCAGGGTATATGGAGCAAATGAGGGAATTAACCGACAAATTCGGTATCGTATTGATTTGGGATGAGGTGATCACTGGATTTCGTTTAGGTTTAGGTGGTGCTCACGAGCGATTCGGCATTCAACCAGATCTTGTAACGATCGGTAAAGCGATGGCAGGGGGGATTGCCTTGAGCGCGGTAGCCGGTAAGAGAGACATCATGCGTCTCATCGAAGAAGGGACAGTTATGCATCTTGGTACACTCAACGGAAACAGTCTGGCTACAGCCGCGGGATTAGCGGTGATCCAAGAGTTGTCGAAATCCGATGGGCAAGCGTTCAAGGACATGGAACATATAGCAACGTTGCTGACAGAGGGAATTCGCTCGATTCTCAAAACTAATGGGCTTCAAGCAGTTGTGAATCAACAGGGACCCGTATTCCATCTGATGTTTATCGATCGATCAGAAGTATCTGATTTCGATACTTTCAACCTTCGCGATTCACAGCTGTATACCGAATTTGCCGAAGAGATGTTGCACGAGGGCGTTCTCGTTCGTCCCAATGGACTTTGGTATATCTCTACCGCGCATGGGGAGAAGGAGGTTCAGGAAACACTTGCTGCTGTAGAGCGGGTTGCACAACGAATCGCTGCTCATCGTAGATGAGTAGATTTAAACGGTAAGCTATGCACAAATCACAGATACCCCAGGAAGATGCTGGGCTTTATGGAACGACAACGATGGAAGGAGTGTTGAAAATTGAAACAACCTATTGCAACCGATGGAGCAAGTGGCAAGCCTTTCTCATCCGCGATAGAAGCGGGAGGTTTCGTGTTCGTTTCTGGTCAAGGAGGACTGGACCCTGCAACGGGCCAAGTCGTAAGCGCAGACTTGAAGACTCAGACCCTGCAGACACTGGAGAATATTCGACATATCTTGCAAGAAGCTAATGCCACAATAGAGGATGTAGTGAAAGTGAATGTGTATCTAAAAGAACGATCACATTACGAAGCATTTAACGAGGTGTATGGCAGCTATTTTGCCTATCCTTATCCTGCTAGGACGACTATCTATTGTGATTTGAATTTTGATATTTTGGTAGAAATCGATGTTATCGCACTGTCGCCAAAAAGGATGGATCATTGATGAGTATAACGGATAAATCGAGTCAAACCGTCAAATCGGCTGACCGCGTGCTGGATATTTTTGAGTTGTTCGGGGAAGTTGAAGTACGTGAATTAAGTTTAATGGACATCACACGTCGGTTGGAGCTTCCAGCAAGCAGTGTATTCAAAATTTTGCAGAATCTGGTTCATCGTGGTTACTTGGAGAAGGATGAGAACGGAAAGATGTTTCGTCTTGGATATAAAATTTTCCAGATTGGTGCCAAATATGCCCAGCAAACGAACTTAACGACGGAGTTTCAATATATTGCGGGGCAGATCGTTACGGACGTAAATGAAGCCGTTTATTTAGCGATTCGGAGCGACAGGAATATCTTGTATATTGCTGAAAAACAGAGCACGCACCATGTGCGCTTTATTTCGCATCTGGGGATGAAGCTGCCGCTTCACACTACAGCGATGGGCAAGTTATTTTTGAGTGCAATGAGTGAAAAGGATATTGAGCAGCTCTATGGGGATGAGCAAGAACTTGGCCTACTGACCGATCAAACGATTTCTGATCTCACGAAATTATCGGAGCAGTTAAAAGAGATACGCCGGGTAGGAGTGGCTTACAGCGAGGGGGAAGCGGTGCAAGGTATCCGTTGCGTAGCTGCCCCTATC
>NZ_JBFTQB010000236.1:0-7485 GCF_056398785.1 Paenibacillus sp. 01T422
CACGGATAACATCGAAGGTATAATCAGTGCTTTGTACGAGTTCAACCAGCCTAAATCATGCATCAACAAGTAGTTTGGCACGAGTGTTACCTCACCCGGAATAACCATCGCCGACATAAATAAAGCGAATACGATCGTTTTCAAAGGAAATCTAAGCTTCGCGAACGCAAAGGCCGCCATTGAATTGATGATCAGCACCAACATCGTTACGATGGTAGCTACCAGCAATGTATTCCAGATGTAGCGTAGGAACGGATTTCGTGCATTGAAAATGACGTTATGAAAGTTCTTCCACGTCCATTCTACGGGTACGACTAAGTGAATATTCAAAGATGTGTATTTGAAAAGCTCCTGGTACGGCCGGAAAGCCCCCGTAACCATCCATAGGATCGGAGCGACAGAAATGAGAGCAATCACAATCATCACGATCATGGTGACGATGTTCGTTAACCTTTTCAAAGCGAATCCCTCCTAGATGTTAATCATTGTCATTGCTAAATAGCTTCATTTGAATCAGCGAAATCGTCAGTACGATCGCGAACAACACAAAAGCCGCCGCTGTCGCGTACCCCATCCTCATTTGCGTGAAAGCCTGCTTATAGATATAGAAAACAACTGTCTCCGTTGAGCTATTCGGTCCGCCATTTGTCAATACGAAGACTAAACCAGAAAGCTTGATCGCATCGATAGTTGTCATGATGACAACGAAAGCCATTGTCCGATTGAGCAGCGGTAGTGTGATTTTGAAAAACTGTTGAATTCGTGATGCGCCATCCACTCTGGCTGCTTCATATAGATCCGGTGAGATATTGTTTAAACCTGCTAGGAAAATGATCATGAAGAACCCTGCCCCCTTCCAAATCCCGAGCACAATGATGCCGTTCATCGCGGTTTTCGGGTCCGATAAGAAGCTTGCAACTGGCAAATGCACCGCTTTGAGTACACTGTTCAGAAGGCCGAACTCTTTATTATAAATGAGCTTAAACACTGTAGCAGCCACCGCTGTTGATATAATAACAGGAATAAAATAAAGAGTTCGAAACAGACTGGCAGTCGCGGTTTTCTTCTGAATTAATAACGCAAGCCCTAGGGCTATACTCGTCTGAATCGGAATCACAATAATTGCAAAATAAAATGAATGCTTCAAGCTATTAAAGAAGGCACGATCCTTCATAAGGTGCACATAATTGTCCATGCCGACGAACACATCACCTGCGCCGACTAAGGAATAATTTTTGAAGCTGATTAAAAAAGCTTGAAGCATGGGATAAAAAACGAAGATTAGCAATAAGGCTATCGCCGGGAAAATAAACCAAAATGCAGTAGCTTGCTCATGCTTGCGAAAGCTGTGTGATTTTTTTTTGCTTGAGATAACAGTTTTCACTGTTTCCATCGTTTCTACAGTAGCCATCGATCATCTCTCCATTCCACTCTGTTACTTGCCATCGAAAACATATACTTGAAGTCTCGACACGATATTCCCATCCTGGCTTGTCGCCTTAATCTCAGCCTGCCCAGCCTTGACACCCTTGACCTCTGCACCATTGTTCGTCACAGAAACCGTCGCGATGTCTTCATCGCTGGACATCCACTTCAACTCCTGCTGTCCGCTGAGCGGAACGACGGAAGCTTCAACAGACTGTATGCCGTTCATAGGTACATCAAGCGTAGTTTTGTTCAGTACTACTCTTTGAGGTGTTGTGCTATTCACATCTTCCTTACGCCACACCGTCCCCATCGGATAAAACTGCGCTTTATCCAACGTAACGCTGCCTTTGGAAGCAGCCAGCTCCAGTCGATTACTCGTTGAATCAGGAAAGATCAGACTGGACACCACAGCTTCGCCATCATTGGCAAACACCTCAAGGCTGCCTTCATCTACGAAAAAGCGGAGCTTCAGCTTGCCATCCTTCAGCTTCAGCGGCGCCGACATTTGCTCGGCAAAGCCCTTCTCGAAGGAGTTGATACCCGAGTTAGTCCGGTCAATCGTTAGCTTCTCAGTTTCAGCATCGTAGCTAACTTTCGTTGCTTGATCGGTACCTTTGCGCAGCTGGAATTCAATCGAGCTATTTGGCTGAACAGTCAACTCCGAGTTGAGCTCATAGGCTGTTCCTTTTAGAGAATCAAAAGGATTACCTGCTGCGGTCAGTTGCTGCTTCTCAACCATCACTTCTTTTCCTCGCAGCTTCTGCAATTCTTGGATCGGTTCCTGAATTAAACGTAAGCCTTGATCAGGTATGTTCCTCAATCTCAGCTCACGCGGGATGGACATATTACCTTTCCAAGCCCCCGTCGGCATCGCAAACGGATAACGCCAGTTGGACATCCAACCCAGCCAAATACGGCGGCCATCTTTCGCTGGAATGTCTGAGTAGGAAACAGCGGCATAGAAATCCTTCCCGTAATCCGTCCACAACACATCTGAAGCTGGATTATCATTCTTGAAGGTATGCCCATCAAACGTACCGACGAAATATTGAGCTGTGGATCCTTTAGTCGTGTTATTACTGCCGATGCTAACCGCCAACACCCATTTCTTCGTTTTCGTGCCTTCAACAGGAAGTTCAAACAAGTCCGGACACTCCCAAACAGCCGCGTGCGAGCCTTGATCGCTTCCGAACTCACTTGCGAGCTTCCACGTTTTCAAGTCCGGAGAGGTATAGAATTGAACACGGTTATCTACTGATACCACCATGACCCACGACTTCGTCTGTTCATGCCAGATTACTTTGGGAT
This sequence comes from Paenibacillus sp. 01T422, assembly GCF_056398785.1. Lineage (NCBI taxonomy): Bacteria > Bacillati > Bacillota > Bacilli > Caryophanales > Paenibacillaceae > Paenibacillus > Paenibacillus sp. 01T422. Next base: position 2,737 of record NZ_JBFTQB010000236.1, read on the forward strand.
CGCGAAAATCCTTCAGTCCCGGATTCGGTATCACCGGATTTCCATCATATTTCGTCCATATCCTGCCTTTATCCGTACTGTAAGCAATACTTTGCGACTGCAGTCCGCCTTTGAAATGTGTAAAAATCGCGACCAAGCCCGCTTTACCACCAAAGAAACCACTTGTGTTCTTCGTATCCACAACCGCGCTTCCCGACCAGATTTCCCCGAGGGAATCCCGAGCCAAAGCAACCGGAAGATGCTCCCAGTGAATCAAATCACGACTAACCGCATGGCCCCATTGACCGCTATTTTGATAGAATTGATGATATTCCCCTTCAAAATACACCATCCCATTCGGATCACTCATATTGCCCGTCTCCGGTGATAAGTGATATTGCGGTCGATATTTTTCTGTATAATAAGTCGGATCCTTCGCAAAAGAGATTGCTGCTACCTCCGCTGAGTCCTTCGATTTGCCATCACCTGTTACCAAAGCTGTCACTCCCCAACCCAGAAGTATGATCGCGGCGCTGCCTGCCACCCATAACCCTAATTTCTTCCTCATGGTTTCTCCTTCTGCTCGTTGTCTTTTTTGATGTATCGTTATTGTACCGAGTCAAAGAGATGAAAGATTTCAATATCATTGGGAGTTTGCTTATAAAATGATTGGTAGTATCGTGACATATTAGGGGCTCGTCAAGGAATTAAAAATACCCTCATCTGTTAGATGAGGGTAGATAACAAGATTCAGTTACTGCTTAACACGTACTTCCTCCCTGTACTCCTTCGGTCCTTTCCCATAAAATTTCTTAAAGGCCGTGCTAAAATAACTCGAACTAGAATATCCCACCAATGTAGCAATATCTGTTAGCTTGAGCTCACTTTCTTGCAGCAAAACTTCAGCCCTATTGAGTCTCAACCGCGTGACATAGTCACTGAAAGTCACTCCCACACTTTGCTTAAACAGTCCTGACAAGTACGTTTCATTCAGATGGAACATATCTGCAAGCGAGGCTAATGTAAGCTCATAGGAATAATTTTCATCCACATAGTTCCGAATAGCTTCCATCATTTGCTGACCACTCGAAAACCTAGTTTTCCTTACTTCCTCCATAACCAATTTCGCCATATCATGCAGTTGCTCGAGCACCTGCTCCCTAGAGAAATAATCCCTTACGGTCATTTGACAGTTCCAGAGATAGCTCTGTAAAGACGTATCCCCTAACTCAAATTTCTTCGCAATTGCATTAAACAAGAGAATAATGCGGAGCGTCAAAAAGGTGAATACAAACATCGGCGTATCTCGATCTGCAGAGAATATACTGTGCAGTTGCTTGGTAAAAGCAGACATATCAAGATTTTCAATGGTTTGCATCAGCTTTCTCTCAACCTCAGTTGAAAATCTGTGTGTCATAGCGAGCATATTCCTATCGGTTTCGGCTTTATCGGAATGAATCGTGGCTTGGCTCCAGGCCAGCATACTAGATGCGTAGCCATCTTTGAGCTGCCGCAAGCCATGAATGGGTTCGCCGATACCGAGCACGCAGTCTACTTTGAGGTAGGTTTGAATGTCCCGCTTCAACTTACGCACGAAGTCAGCCAGGAATCGTTCATACTCAGCATTTTGAACCAAAATAACAAAATGTATCATCGCAGGATGACTCATTGAATAGAAGGGATAGATGTGTTCCCATTTCTGGGCAGACTCCCGGCAAAGCATCTGAAAAGCTAAATAGAGCAAGTCTTTCCGCTCACTCCAATCGTCCAATCTCCCTGGAGGAATGCGCATCTCTACAGTGACAAACTGTGCATGAACGTCATCAACTGCTAATGCAGATAACTGTAGTTGATCCATACGTTCCTTCATCGTAGATACGCTAAACCATTCATCCTTCACCAGCTGCCAAAGAAGTTGCTCTTGCATCAACCCCAGTTGTTGGTGATTTTTGATATCCTCTTGGTCCTGCTCCCGGATGCGATTGCTATCTTCTTCCAATTCCGTGGCTAGCTTACCAAGAAGTGCGGTTAGTTCACTGCGAACCACGGGTTTGAGTAGATAATCCTTCACGCCCAGTTGAATCGCGGCCTTCATATATTCAAAATCCGAGTAACCCGAAAGCACAATGATGCGAAGCTCGGGGTGCTTTTCCTTACATGCGCTAACAAAAGCGATACCATCCATTTGAGGCATGCGCACATCGGTGATAATAACATCCGGCAACGCGTGCTTCTCCAGAAGCTGCAGCGCTTCCAGACCATTAGAAGCTTCCAAAGCGATTTCGAATCCGGCGGATATCCAATCGATTTTGGCTTTAATACTGTTCCGAACGCCGACCTCATCATCAATCAGCATGATTCTGTACATCTCGGTTGTCAGCTCCTTATCAGCGGCAGGATCAGATTCAGTTCCGTTCCTTCACCCAGCTTGGATTGCAGCTCTAATTGAAATTGTTCGCCATAATTCAGTCGACATCGTGATAACACATTTCGAAGCCCAATACTCTGCCCCTCGGTACTTAGAATCGCTACGGAATCACCTGACTTAAACTCTTCAAGTAGATTTTGTACTAAGTCAGGGGACATACCAATGCCATTATCCTTGACGGATATCAGCAATTTATCCTCCATCAGCTTCGTCCTAAGGGTAATCCGTGCGACCGCATCCTTTTCTAAGCTATACTTCACAGCATTTTCCGCTAGTGGTTGAATGATAAATTTGGCGATCAAGAAATCGGCTGCCGCGGGATCTTCCTCGGTCACAACCTGCAATCTCTCCTCATGTCTCAAATGCAGGATGAATAAATAATCCCTAATATAAGCCATTTCCTCTGCCACTCGTACCAAATCACTGCCTAGGTTGAGCGAATATCTCATCATTTTCCCCAAAGCTTCCGTCGCATCCATCACCAGGTCTTCCCGTTTCATAGCCGCCAGACCGCTAATGATTTCAAGCGTATTATTATAAAAATGCGGGTTAATTTGCAGCAGCAGCGCCTTGTATTCAGCATTTTTTCTACGTAAGTTCGTCTCGAACTCCGTCTCGATCAAATAGCGCAGCCGATGGGTCATCTGCTTGAAAACAGCCGTCACATAATTCACTTCACTATGACCCTCGCCGACCTTCGGCATCACTTGAAGCGCTTGATGAAATTCCCCACGCTCTACATGCTTCATTGCCCTACCCATCACACTTAGCGGTTTAGTTATACCTGCGGACAACCAAAAAGCGACAAGTACCGCAACAAATAGCAGCAAAAAGGTAACAACAAGCATCGTCTGTCGGATGTGAGTGATTTTTTCATATAACTCTGCTTCTGGCACACTTCCGATAATCGTCCAATTCTGTGCAGGCAGCTTGCGGAAAAAAAGCAGATTCGTCTCTCCCATAACATCCATAGGAAAGATTCCACTCGTATCTTCATTAAAGCGCGTATCAATTTGCTGAAGCCCCTTTTTGAGCATGTCCCCATCTTCAGACAGGTTTTGATCCAAAACACTATTGCCGTCGTGCGTCATCAAAATTACCTTCCCCGTCTTCCCCACATGGATCTTTTCAATGGCATTGCGAAGTAGGGTTGTCGGATAATTCACCTTAATAAAGCCCATATTTCTAAGGGACTGTAACTGAACAAGTGGAAAAATAAAGCTATTAATCGATCTCACTCGCATAAATTCATCCGACTGATCGATATCCTTGTGTGCAGCCGTCCAACGTTTGTTTTCTGTTATAAAAGCCTGAAACCACAAGCTGTTCTTGTACGATTTATCCTGTGTCCACACGCCCCCTGCATCCTCAGCAAACGCACTAATGGATATACCATTGGAGTTGTTCACCGCATAAGACGAGAAATACTCCCGCAATCGTTGCTTCGAAAGAACTCGTTCCTGAATCGTGCTATCTGGATTTAAGTGCACGGTCAGCCAATCCTGCGTCGTTCGAGAGCTTACCACTTGATTGCCTGTATCCTCGACTTGCGTAAGCAGCGTCCCTACATGTGAGGCGAATTGTTCAATTGTTTGAGAGGTTGAAGCTTCGATTGACGACTTGATCGTTTTGGCGGCTTCCTCGCTAAGTATATAGGCCAGTGTTGCAAAAGGGAGAAGCAGCAGAACCGAGAAAACCGCCATCAAACGGCTCCTCAATGAGAAAAACATGGTATCCCCCCGTTATTCTGAAATCTAGTCATTACATTTAAGTAACATTTCCTTATAATACCTCTGTACTGCTTAACAAAACAACGACAAAGAGACGATCACCGAAATGATTCGTCTCACTTATCTGGAGCTGATTACTTCTTCTGCTGTGCTAGGACATCTGCGTACGCTTTATCAATTGTCGCAATGGCCTCAGCAATGGACGCATCTATGTTTCTTTTGCCAATCGTGACATCCTCGAACATTTTGTTTACAGCATCCGACATTTGCGGGAAGATCGGGGTGATCGGACGTGGTCTGCCGTATTTTTGATTTTGAATAACGAAGATATTCTTCGGATACTCATTTAACTCTGGGAAAGCCTTAGCAGATGAATAACGGGATGGGATGTCCTTCGTCATGCCTGCATACGTTTTCTGTCCTTCTTCCCCAGTTACCCAGTTAATGAACTTCCACGCTTCATCTGGGTGCTTACTTTTCCCTGAAATACCGAGAGCCCAGCTACCGTTAGCTACTGCTTGTGCCGTTCCTTTGGGCAATGGAGCTATATCATAGTCTTCGCCCAGCTTGAAATTCGGGAATTTCTCCTTCAGATTAGCCAGGGACCACGAG
>NZ_JBFTQB010000237.1:0-7432 GCF_056398785.1 Paenibacillus sp. 01T422
GGATAAAGGCTCCTATCAATGCGACGGTTGCTGATTCCAGATGAAGCATCTGATGCAGGAAGAAACCAACGATTGTAAGTCCCAATACGGAAACACTTTTGATGAGTAAAGTACGGTCGGTAATTACCTCTTTTTCATCCAGTTGCATGATGCTCATCATTAATTCTGGTGTGCTCTGAATTTGTTTGCGAAACATAATGACGAATATAGGAAGCATGCATGCCATGATAATGAACGCTATGGGAGTAAGGTTATTGATGAATGCCATGAATGTTAATTCTTTAACCGCGCTTCCGATCATGATATTCGGAGGATCCCCGATTAATGTAGCAGTACCTCCGATATTAGAAGCAAAAATTTGAGTGATAAGAAACGGAACGGGATTCACCCGCAACTGCCGAGTGATACTGAACGTGACGGGAACCATTAAGAGTACGGTCGTAACATTATCTAGAAAAGCCGAACCAACGGCAGTAATGATCACGAGTGATATCAGAATACGGACTGGATCGCCTTTCGCTTTTTTAGCAGAAATTAAAGCAATATATTTGAAGAGCCCCGTTTCTGCTGTAATGCTAACAATGATCATCATGCCAATCAACAGCCCTAGCGTATTAAAATCAATATGGTGCAAAGCCGTTTCTTGATTCACAATGCCGAAGACGACCATGAGAAGGCCGCCGAGCATAGCGATGATCGTGCGATGAATTTTCTCTGCAATAATCATGCCGTATGTTACTAGAAAAATGCCAATTGCCAAAATTACTTGCTGTTCCATAATTCCTCCTAGTTGTTATTTGCGCTTTGACAAAAAATATCCAATAAGGACTGTACTTGATACAGTTACTGCTCCAGCACCAAGAAATAAATTGTTTTGTCTTTGTTTATTTTCGTCGAAGGCTGCATAGATGATGAATCCAAATAAGACACCCATCCATATGAGAAAAAGAGCCGCGGCGACCAGAAATTTGATAAGTTCATTCATATATTCTCCTTTCTCTGCACAAAAAAGAGCCCTCTGCAAGGGCTCGGCATGGCTAAAAAAGACCATAAGGAGCCCTTGGTGACAGGCTCCTCCAAAACACAGTAAATATTTAGTTAATTAATGATATGAATGGCTTACATCAAATATTCTTTTGCGATATAAATTTATAATGAACTAGGTTTTATGTCAAGTCATTTCCATTTTCAAGGTTTAATAGCATCTTGAAAGGCGCGAAACAGCCGACTGCAAGGATTGCCTAGGAGAGCCTTTTCTCTTTGTGTGTTGAACCATGTGCCCCTGCACGGTAAGATAGGTTCATACAGCAAGAGGAAGGGAGCAGCTATGTGGTCGTACACAGTCGGTTTATTTCGTGATTTATCTCCTGGCGTCAAACGATTTATTGCAACTGAAAGCTTATTTGGTATCGGCGCGGGCATTTTCAACTTAATTCTGAACTTACATTTGCTGGACCTCGGCTTCTCCAAAGAGGACATCGGGCGCATCACCTCGCTGGGAGCGCTGACCGTGGGATTGACCAGTCTGCCGGCAGGCATCGTCGTCAAATACATAGGCCGAAAAGCGATGCTCGTTATCGGCATGCTGCTGGCCTTTTTAGCGTTGATCATCTATGGATTCGGTACCGGAGTTGGAATGATTACCGCAGCACAGCTCACTTGGTCACTAAGCATTAGCGCCATTGTGAATTCGGAAATTCAACTCATTTTTCAATATTGCCGCACGAAAAAAGAAGAGACCAGCGCCTATTCGCTGCTGTTTGCAATCTTTACCTTATGCACTGGCATTGGCACATGGCTGGGAGGTTATCTCCCGTTGTGGCTGCCAGGGCACAGCACACTGTACCAATACGCTTTTTTCGTGGCTGGCGGCTGCTTAGGGCTTTCTGGTATTCTAAGAGGCTGGCTGCTCCCGTCTGCCAACGACCGAGCAACTGGGAAGTCAGGTGTTTCTGCAGTTCCTTCTTCGGTCAGGCACAAGAAGGCGCACGCCTATTCACTCATGTTCCTGCTTGCCTTGCTTATCTTTAATTCAGGCTTCACCTTTGGTTTATTGAGCCCATTCCTCAACGTCATATTGAAATTTAGATTTGGCATGGAGGACGGCAGTATCTCTGGCCTTCTAGCTCTCTCTGGTGTGTTCTTTTTTGTCGGTTCGCTTCTCGTGCCGTACCTATTGGAGCGCATGGGCAGCCGCAATGCCTTCGTATTTCTGTTTCTTTATAACATCGTAGTGGTAGGGCTGATGGCGCTTACTATGACGAGCTCTGTCTTTGCCGTATTGCTGCTGATTCGAGGCACTGGTTTTACGATGCTGAACAACATGATGGACAGCGAATGTATGTCCGCTGTTGCTGAAGAAGACCGCAATGTTTTCGCAGGGATGAGGACAGTTTCACGGAGTATCGGCAACACGATTGCTTCTTATTGGGTGGGTTATATTTTGGCCGGTAACCATTACTCCTTGCCATTCCTGCTAACAGCCGGAGCGATGCTGGCGGGGTTTGGCGTGTATATGTGGTTCGTGCAGGGCAAGTTGACTCAGAGACTGCAAGGGCAGATGTGATAGGGGTATAACGCATTTGGTGTGTATCCGAGTGGTCTTGTCAAGCCAAACCAGAGATGACCCCCTTATTGTACGGGGGTCATCTTTTTTACACATGGGGGTAAGCATTGCTTACCCTTATTTATGTTTGTTTGCGAAGCAACTGGAATTTCTACTGTTAAAAATGGCGCGGAGTAGGACTTTGATGAAATAACTGGAGCTTGTACAGTTAATTCGGTCGATTCGCCTCACTTCTCACGAAACTTGAGGAATTAGCAGGATAATATCCATCTATTGGCCAGTGAGCAGCAGAAATGAATAAATTAGCAGCACTTTTCCCCTTAAAATTAAGGGAATCGTAATGAGCGATGGGTAATGGGTAATTAGTGAAGGGATGGGCTTAAGGATGAGGATGAGGATGAGGATGAGGATGAGGATGAGCTAATGTCGAGACGGCTGATAAGCAATTTGAGGGTGTATGTTGCATTTTGTGCAACATAATGGCGTGATCGGATCGCGAATGCGGTCTTTCGTTGCACAATATACAACCATTTGCTGCAAAAAGGTTAGATATAGGCGGTTTAGCACTTGAATCGTTGTACAAAGTACAACATAGAGGCCTGCTGACGCCAAATTACAGTCAAATGGTTGCACAAAGTACAACATAGAATACTGTTGCAGTCACAACTAAGTGAGTGAATGGTGATAGGTGATGAGAGATGGAGATGAGTAGTAAACGGTGTGACAGGTTGAGCGGACAAAGGGACGTCTGAGCAGTAAAGTCGAGATCGMAGTGGAAGGCTTATGTTGCATTTTGTGCAACATAATGGTGTGATCGGATCGCGAATGCGGTCTTTTTTTTATTCAACGTCCAACCTATAGCGATATCGTAACTTTGAACACCAACCGTAAGATTGTCTACTTGCTTACAACTGCATGCGCTTACAAATCTTAAATTTGTTCCCCAATGATCATCTTTTTATCGGTTTAGACCAGAGCATGAACCCTGTAAAGTAATAACCAAGGGAGCCAAGTGTGAAAAGGCTTTCGAATTTCATCCATTACTCAGAGAGAGGGTTGTACGTATCATGAAAAAGAAGTTAACAAGTATGCTGATGGCCAGTGTAGCACTTACCTTAGTCATCTCCGGTTGTTCGAGCACAAAAGAAAGCGCTGCCAGTAATACGGCATCGACAGCAGCTGCCACAGAGAAAGCAGCTGCTAGCAAACCGGCAAGCCCGGTCGAAATCACATTTTGGAATATGTTCGGAGGTGGAGAGGGCGATTTCGTCGACCAAATTATCAAAGGTTATAACGAATCCCAAAAAGAAGTCATCGTGAAACAGCTCCGCCTTGAGTCCAACGAATATTATGCGAAGCTTAGCACAGCGCTATCTTCCTCCAAAGGACCGGACGTCGCCGTCGCGCATGTGGACCGGATTTCACCGTTTGTAAAAGCGAAGCAAATTGTGCCGGTGGATCAGTTAGCCAGCAAGGTCGGCTTTGATTTAAAACAAATTTCCGACACGAATATCAAAAGCGTCTCCTACGATGGCAAGCCATACGCGATTCCTCTAGACACGCATTTCCATATGTTCTATTACAATAAAGATTTGCTGAAAAAAGCTGAACTGCTGAACGATGACGGCACGCCAAAGCTTGGCGATCTCTCACCGGAGGGCTTCAAGAAGACACTCGCACAAATACATGCGAAAGTGCCGGATGTGCAAGCACTTGCCGTAAATACGCCGTATTTCCAAGAGCCTTTCTTGAACCTGTACTATGAAGCAGGCGGCGACTTACTGAATGCGGAAGCGAACAAAGCGGCAATTAATAATGAAAAAGCGCTCAATGTGTTGAAGTTCTACATGGATCTTTACAACAATAAATATACGGATCTCAATGATAAAACGCCATGGGATTCGTTCCACAACGGTAAAGCGGCATTCTGGTTCGGCGGCGTGTGGGAAGCGGGCCTATTGCTCGGCGAAAAATCGCCAAATATCGGCGCTATGCCGCTCCCGGCCATTTTTGGAAGCCAAACGCATTGGGGAAGCTCTCACTTGCTCGTAGTTCCGACATACGTAGCACCAGAGAAACAAGAAGCGGCAGCTAAATTCATGAAGTACTTCTCAGAAATTGGCGGCAAAACTTGGGGGCAAGCAGGCCACGTGCCGGCGAACAGCGCTGTAACAACAAGCGATGAATACAAAAAGCTGCCTTACCGCAATTACTTCATCGAGGCACAAAAAACGGTGAAATTCGCACCGAAAACCGATAAATATACCACGATCATCACGACGGTTTCGGAATCGCTCCAAAACATTATTTTCGGTAAGCAAACCCCTGAAGATGGGCTGAAAACGATGGAGAAGCAGATCAACGACATTTTATCCAACTAGCCTGAGTATGCCAAACCGGTGAGGCTGCCACAAGCGAGGCGGCTTCACTCGGTTTGTTACCATGGAGCACTGAGCAAAGATTGAAGGAGTATACCCTATGGAAACTAAAGTGAGAGAGAACGAAAGGACTGTTGTCCTTCGAAAAACCTACGCATGGCCTTTCTTCAGTGACTGGAAAGCGATTCTGTACCTGATACCGTTCCTCATTCCGTTTACCATCTTCTACCTCTGGCCTGTATGGCGGGGGGCGTGGATGAGCCTGCATGTATGGAACATTCAAGGCATGCAAAAATATGTTGGTTTAGCTAATTACAAGAAAATTTTTACCGATTCAGACTTTTACTTGTATATGTGGCATTCGGTTTACTTCGTTTTGATAGGTATGCCGACCGTTATTGTACTAGGGTTAGTATTGGCGCTGGTGATCAATCAAAAAATTCTATTCCGGACAACGATTCGTTCGATTTTTTTCTTGCCTTATGTGCTTTCGGTCTCTGTTATTAGTTTTATTTGGCTGCGTATGTTCGACTCCAAGTACGGACCGATACATGCTTTTTTAGAGCTTATTGGCGTCCATGGAGAAATTCACTGGTTAACCGATAAGAATTTTGCATGGTGGGCTATTACGTTAACGACCAATTGGTGGACTGTTGGGTTCGTCATGGTATTGTTTCTAGCAGGATTACAAGAAATCCCTACGGATCATTATGAGGCTGCGAAAATAGATGGCGCAGGCGCCTGGAAGCAATTTTGGCATATTACGCTCCCGGGTTTGTCCAGAGTCATGAAAATACAAGTGTTTTATCAGGTTATTTCGTGTCTGAAACTGTTTGGGCAAGTTCAAATCATGACAGGCGGCGGTCCGGGCGATTCGACGAATACGATGATCAGATACATTTATGTGACAGGGTTTAAAAAGGATATGTTCGGTCTTGCTTCCGCTCAGTCCATTGTCTTTTGTCTCATGATGCTGCTCATTGCCCTGATTCAATTTAAACTGACAGATCGTCAAGACTAACGGAGGTCTCAATGCCAATGAAACGAATTACGCTGAATGTTGTCGCCGTCATTCTTGCCCTGTTGTTTATTTTTCCCCTCATATGGATGCTTCTGGTGTCATTAAAGCCCAATGGGGTCAATGTCTATACATTAAGCGACTGGATAAAATGGTCTGATTTGACCTTTGCTAATTATGCCAAAGTGATGAAGGATTCTCAGATCCTAAGATGGACCTGGAACTCGGCTGTGATTGGCGTAGTAACCACGGTGGTCTCCTTACTATTCAGCTCGCTGGCTGCCTTCTCTTTTTCCAAATTGCCTTTTAAATCCAAAGGTTTCTTCTATCTCCTCATTGTTTCAGGATTGCTCATTCCGACCGAAGCCATCCTGATCCCGCTATATGAGACAACGCTGCACTTGAAACTAATCGATAATATCTGGGCAATTATTCTCCCTGGCTTGACGAATCCCCTCGGGATTCTGTTGCTCAAGCAGTTTATGGACGGAGTCCCTAAAGACTATATCGAAGCAGCGCAGATTGATGGCTGCAGGAGTGTCAGCTTGTGGCTGCGCATCTGTTTGCCGCTTACCAAATCGGCGATGGTGTCCGTCGGCATCTTCTATTTCATCCTGTCCTGGAACAATTTCTTATGGCCATACCTATCCATTACCTCTCAAGAGAACATGATCCTTTCGGCAGGACTTCCAACGTTTTTGTCGAATAATATAATGTCCTTGAATATGATTATGGCGGCAAGCTCAATTGCAGCAATTCCAACCATCTTGGTGTTTATCATATTACAGAAGCACATTGTTCAAGGTGTGGCGATGTCAGGGATTAAAGGATAGATAGAAGGGATTTCCATCATGGCGAAACGACCTGAAAAGAAATACAAAAGGATACTCATATGGACAAGCAGCATACGTTATAAATGGATGCTGCTTTTATTTCTGTTCTCATTGACGCCTCTGGTTGCAATGGGGTTTATTTCTTATTCCATCTCTAAATCAACAATGAACAATAAAGTCACTGAATATTCCGAGCAGCTGCTCAAGCAAACTGCCGATAATATCGATACACGGCTTGGCATCTATAAGGACATGATGATGCAAGTCGTAAACAATAATGAAATCGTTTCCATGCTGCGCACGCTCGATCGGGTTGACAACGGGCAGTATGATTTAGACAGCTTATCCTTAACGACGAAACTATCCACCATCATAGCGATTAATCAAGATTTTCAATCGATCTCTTTCCTAACGAAAACGCACTATATAAAAGGCATTTACCGCTGGAGCGACCGTTCCGCTGGCATCGTAACTCCGTTTCTCAAGACACTTGAGGATGGCAGCAACTTCCGATGGTTCTCGACCCGTTATGGCACTTATGTCGACAGTTTGAATTCACAGAGCGTCCACGTGTTCTCATTGGCTAAGCAAATTTATAAAACCTCTGACGACAGCCCTGTTGGCATCATCGCTGTGC
>NZ_JBFTQB010000238.1:0-7412 GCF_056398785.1 Paenibacillus sp. 01T422
TCCGTCACCATACCCGAGAGCTTGCAGTACACAGTAGGATGCTTCGCTATTGCCTCCATCTGGCTCCTCCAAGGTTCTCCGTCACCATACCCGAGAGCTTGCAGTACACAGTAGGATGCTTCGCTATTGCCTCCATCTGGCTCCTCCAAGGTTCCAGAACACCATCCGCAATCCGCGGCTTCGCGATATGATCGATAACCGCACGTAAGCCTGGAACCTGATCCAGCAGCTCGATAACCGGTGCTAATTGATGAGATACAACAAGCAAATCAACTGGCACGTCCTGTTCAGCAAAATATTGCAACGCCTCAATAAAATGACGCTCCAGAATTCGATTCGCATCGGGCATTTCTTGAATCATAACGCGAAAGCCCACATATTTGGGATGCTTGCAAAAACGTTGGTAATGAAGCAGGAAGTCTGGATCGTTCAGATCAAGCCATCCTACTACGCCTGCTATGGACTCAGATTCTTCACTTAGTGACAACAGGTAGGCCGTTTCTTCCAATGTCTGCGCCGCTTGAACAACAATCGCAGCATCCAAGTTATGCTCTTTCAGGTGCGGTGTTAAGTCGCTTGGCAGATAATCCCGATACAAAACCGGCAGCTCCGGCCCAATCCATCCATAATCCCCGCGGTCAATTCGCCAATAGTGCTGGTGGGCATCAATTCGCATGACGTTTCTCCTTCTTCATGTCCCATATTGATATCGCTTTCTTTTATTTTACCAGCATTTCTAAACTATAAAATACTGATTTCTAGCACATTTATACGCTTTTTTGATATCATGAGGTGACACTGAAAGGAAAGGAGCACACGACATGCATCCTATTCACAAAGTTTTCGATAACCATGAAACCTTTCCGTTCTCCTATGCTTATAAACACACAAAAAGCTCGCAAAGCGAGCTCCCTGACCATTTCCATGGCTGGTATGAAATTGTTTATGTGTACCGCGGCAAGGGGACCATTTTCATCGATCATACCTTTTATGAAATGAAGGCAGGAGATATCTTCCTTATTCCCGGCAATATCATTCACCGCGCGACGCCCGATAAAGAAATCCCAGTTACTTCTACTGCCGTTTATTTCAGTTCTGGCTTGATACAAACGCCACAATTCGGCGAATCGTTCTCCTATTTGCAATGCTTTGAGCGGGCTGTGGAGCTTCGCCAATATAGGCTGGAAACGCTGCTTCCGCAGAGGCAGCACCTTGAGCACTATCTGGAGTCCATCCAGCATGAGTTTAAGCAGGAGGGAGCAGGACATCGGCAGGCAATCTATGTACAACTGCTGCAGCTTCTGCTTTTTTTACAGCGTGATGTGGCCTCGGTTAATACGTTCAACACAGGAGATCCCCTTGTCGCTCCCGTCTGGATGAGAGATGTGCTACTCTATATTGATGAGCATTTCTGCGAGGATATCGGGCTCAAAACACTTTCGAAACAAGCCTCCGTCTCGCCGGCTCATTTCAGCCGTGTGTTCAAGCAGTTGATCGGGATGAACGTGACTGCCTACATCATAACCAAACGGATTATTCGCGCTAAGCAGCTGTTATTTGAAAGTGATGTGAACATTCATCATATCGCGGAGCTTTGCGGCTTCGAGAGCCTGCCCCATTTCCACGCCATGTTCAAAAGAGTGCTAGGCATGACGCCAGCTGCAGCTAGAAAGAGCATCAGATAGATGTTAATAATCTTTTATCTGAAGAAACGCTGTACATTCATTCGCTCGCTGAGCCACTTGAAGAAACCAGATTTCTCTTTGTAGATGATGCTTTGGGTGATAAATGTGAGGATGAAGGCGAACGTAGAGAAGCTACAAAAGGAGCAGAAGAAGGGATTAACCGTTTTTGAATGCCCCAGAAGGGTACACGAAAAAAGTATACTGATTGTGTTAATCATATTGATATTGATCTTTATAATAAGCAAATGTTGCCCCCAAGCCATCCCTAAGTGTAAAAATGGGGCTCCACCCGAGAGCATTAAGCGCTGCGCGATTGTCTAATTGGCTATGAACGATATCGCCGGTGCGAGCGGCCTCATAGGCTGGATTGAAACTGCTTCCGCAGATCGAGCACATTTCCTTCAGAAGATCGTTGATACTTGTTTGCTCGTTGCAACTAATATTGTAAATTCCATGGCTGCCATTATTTAGGGCAGCCCTATTGGCGCTCACGATGTCTTGGACATAAATGAAATCCCGCGTTTGTTCCCCGTTGCCATAAATGATCGGCTGCTTGCCACCCAGAAGCTTGTCCACAAAAATGGCAACGACTCCACCCTCTCCTTTAGGGTCCTGCCTAACACCATATACATTGGCATAACGCAGGATGGTATAGTCCATACCGTATAGCAAAGCAAAACTTTCTATGTAATGTTCCGGTGTATGCTTGGAAATTCCATAAAAGGATAAGGGCTTGACCGGATGAGATTCGTCCACGCTCAAATACTGAGGAGTCCCATAAACCGCAGCAGAGGAGGCGTAAATCAGCTTCCGAACACTATGCTCTCGGCACTGCTCTAGCAGGGCAATTGTCCCTAAAATGTTGATTTTGGCATCCAGGAAAGGATTCGTTAGCGAGGTCTGAACATCAATTTGCGCCGCGTGATGAATGACAACCTCCGGACGGGCAGCAGCGAATACCTCAGCAAGCCCAGGGTCCAATAATTCCCCATGATGAAAAACTGCCTTTGGATTCACATATGCCATACGCCCCGTAGATAGATTATCAAATATATGCACATCATGCCCCTCCTGTAGCAGGTCGTCGACAATATGTGATCCAATAAAACCGGCTCCTCCGGTAACTAGAATGTTCAAGCAGATCTTCCTCTCCCTACTACTAACATAAACAATGCCTAATAAGTTTAACCCATCCCTTCTATTTTACCAAAAGAATGCAGAAAAAGCGGCGTAAGGAACAAAAAACAAACCACCCTCTTACGAGAGCGGCCTGCTTGGAAAGAACTTTAATGTTTGACAACGCGGTCATATAAAAAGTCCGCAATATGGACAGCTTCCATCTTGCCTTTTTGCCCATGCTTATCGATCCCGAGCTTCATCTGCAGCAAGCACCCTGGGTTGCTCGTCACCAGATAGCTGGCCTCGGTCGCATTCACATTCACCATTTTACCTTCAAGAATCTGATTCGCCATTTCCGGCTGCGTCACATTATAAATACCGGCAGATCCGCAGCAAGAGCCCGCATCCTTCATTTCGACAAAAGTAACATTACCTACTTCTTTCAATAGTTGTCTAGATGGATTGCTGCCTTTCATTACATTGCGCAGATGGCAGGAATCTTGATACGTTACACGCGTAGAAGCCGTAACTGATTGGCTGTCGGCGAACTGAAGCGGACGTCCTTTTTCCACAAGAATAGTAGAGATGTCCTTCACACGCTTAGCGAACCAGTCAGCAGATTCCTTCCATTCCGGCTCATCATGCAGCAGATGATCGTACTCGACTAGAATTGCGCCGCAACCACCTGCATTCGATACAATAAAGTCCACGCCGGCTTCTTGGAAAGCGCGGATGTTATTTTTGGCCAGCATTTTGGCTTGGTCGCTTTCACCGCTATGCGCATGCAGGGCTCCGCAGCAGTTCTGCGTCTCCGGAATGACAACATCAAAGCCAGCTTCGGACAGCAGCTTGACGGTCTTGATATTCGTTTCGGTGAACATCACATCCATCAGACAACCCCTGAACATGCCGACGGTAGCAATCTTTTCACCTTTGGCTGGGATGAAGGTACCGAGGAGCTGTGTAATGCCTTTGCCAGAAGCATCTGGCAGAATTTTCTCCATATCAGACAGCTGCTTGGAGAATAAGCCGACAACGCCTGTTTTTCGTACAACGGATTGGAGGCCTGATTTTTTATAGAAATGCATCCCGGAGCCTAACAGGCGCATTTTTTGCTGTGATGGAAAAAGCTCTTTGAAAACCATCTTGCGCACACCGCGTATCCACCATCTATGCTGCTTCGTATGGGTTTCAACCGCATCGCGTGCTTGTTCGATTAATTGCCCGTATTTCACATCGGCTGGACAAGCCGGCTCACATGCGCGGCAGCCCAAGCAGTGATTCATTTGATCCTCGAAGGAAATGCCCGGCTCCATAATGCCGTCTACGGCAGCTTTCATCAAGGAAATACGCCCGCGCGGGGACTCTGCTTCGATGCCCGTTTCCTTAAACGTTGGACACACGGGAAGGCAGAAGCCGCAGCGCATGCAGTTCGTCAATTGATTGTAATCCAGCTTCTGGATTAACGTTTCCTGAAGAGTTGCCCCTTTAGCCACGGTCGATCACCACCCTGCGTCTGGATTCTTTGGCAAACACTTTGCCCGGATTCAGTAAATGATGAGGGTCGAACACGTCTTTAATCCCTTTCATCATCGCAATGCCGGTGTTTCCTACTTTCCATTCCAGGAAAGGCGCTTTAACTAGCCCAACACCATGCTCGCCTGTAATCGTTCCCCCCATCTGGATAGCCGCTTCAAAAATCTCTTCAAAAGCTGCCTCCACACGGTGGATTTCGTCTTGATCCCTTGCATCCGTTGTAGCTGTAGGGTGCAGATTGCCGTCTCCCGCATGCCCAAATGTGCAAATCTGCACGCCATGCTTTTCGGCGATTCGGTTAATCTCCAACACCATATCGGCAATTTTGGAGCGCGGAACAGTTGCATCCTCCAGAATCGTTGTCGGACGCAAACGCGCAAGCGCGGTGAAGGCGCTTCTTCTTGCTGTCAATAGCTTCAGCGCTTCCTCCTGATTGCTCGCAATGCTAACTTCGTCCGCCAGCTCTTCGCGGCAAATTTCCGAGATGCGGGCGATGTCCCGCTCCACCATTTCCATCTCGCCATCCTGCTCAATGAGGAGAATCGCTGCCATATCCAGCGGTAGGCCCAGCTTCGCGAAATCGTCTACGACGCGGATCGTTGGGTTATCCATGAATTCCAGTGTTGCTGGAATGATGCGGTTTTCAATAATTTTGGAGACTGTACGGGCTGCGCCGTATAAATCTTTGTACATAGCGAGCATCGTTTTCTTATATTTGGGAGGCGGAATCAATTTGAGCGTAGCTTCTGTAATGACAGCAAGCGTTCCCTCTGAGCCGATCAGCAGCTTCGTCAAATCATATCCAGCTACGTCCTTCATCAGCTTACCGCCAGTACGCATGATTTCACCGTTAGCCAATACGCATTCTAAACCGATCACATAGTCTTTGGTTGTGCCGTATTTTAGACCACGTAGTCCTCCGGAACACTCCGCAATATTGCCACCAATCGTAGAGATCGCCATAGAACTTGGATCTGGTGGATAAAATAAGCCCAGACCTTCGATATGCTCTATGAATTGCTTCGTAATAATACCCGGCTGCACGGTTGCCGTCAGATTCTGCATATCAATATCGAGGATCGCATTCATCCGGTGCATGACCATCACAATGCCGCCTTGAACGGGCACTGTTCCGCCGCAAAGATTCGTGCCTGAACCCCTGCTCACTAGCGGAATGCGGTGCTCATTCAACACCTTCATAATCGCAGAAACCTGCGCCGTATCCTGCGGATAGATAACGCCATCCGGCAGCGACTGGAGCATCGGTGTTCCATCATATGAGTGAGTAACGAGAGACTCCATATCATCTTTAAAATACTTTTCGCCTACAATATTGAACAGTTGTTGTCTAATTTGGTTATCGAGCATAGCAGCCTCCCATGGGACTAATCATGTCTATTCATAATTGATCATGTGATCAGATGACTTTCCTTCTATTTTAGCTTATGATTGAATAGATGTATAGATCTTTTATGGGGGAATTGGCATGGCATTTCAGCAGATACGGCCGCAAAAGGGCTCGGAAATCGTAATGGAGCAGATTAAAAGGCAAATAGAGACTGGAACCTATGCACCAGGTTCGAAGCTCCCGACTGTTGTAGAGCTCGCTGCGAGCTTCCAAGTTGGCCGGTCGACCATTCGCGAAGCGCTGAGCGGGTTGAAGGCAATCGGATGGGTCGATATCCGGCATGGCGGGGGCACTTTCGTGAGCAATCCGCTGCCTGCGGACAACGCGTCCCTCTTCGATCAGGGCGACTCGCTGCAAGAAGTGCAGGAGGTGCGGAGATTCATCGAAGCGGGATGTGCATCGCTGGCCGCAGTTAGGCGGACGGAAGCTAATGTAGCCGCGCTTCGGGATATTCTTCAGGCGATGGAACGGTCACTTGGCAACGAGGAAGATAGTGAACAAGCCGATATCCGCTTTCACCTGGAAATCGCCAAAGCCTCTCATAATTCCCTCATGATAGGAATGATGGAGTCTTTGACGGAGAGACTTCAGGTGAGCATGAAGGCTTCTCGCCGTTTGTGGTTTTTTGCTGAGCGCGCATCTGCCGAAAAGCTTCTGCAGGAGCATCGTGACATTGTCGATGCCATCGATGTCCGGGATGAGGCCCTTGCGGCGGAACGGATGTCGCAGCATATCCAGAAGGTGGACCAGGTGGTTCAGCGGCTGGCCAAACTCTCCACGGATGCTTCGTTACAGACGCCTGCTGGTTCCTAATCGGTTTAGGAACAGCAGGCCTTAAGCCAGCAAAAGCCGCACCCTCCTGCCTATGTAGCAGGAGGGTGCGGCTTTTGCTGTTTGCGTATCGAACGCATAGAGAAAAAGCAGATAAAACCATGAGATGGTCTTACCTGCTTTTGTGATGCGCGTAGAGGGACTTGAACCCCCACGGTCGCCCGCTAGATCCTAAGTCTAGTGCGTCTGCCAATTCCGCCATACGCGCGCATGTGGTGCCGTCGAGAGGACTTGAACCCCCAACCTACTGATTACAAGTCAGTTGCTCTACCAGTTGAGCTACAACGGCATATTAAGTTGTCTTGGGGCCCCCGGAAAGTAATCGGAAACTACACCTAAGATACTGCTTCACTTTTTAGGGTGATGTGGTGGCTCGGGACGGAATCGAACCGCCGACACGAGGATTTTCAGTCCTCTGCTCTACCGACTGAGCTACCGAGCCTTATATCATGTTGGTAAAAATGGCGGAGCCGACGGGATTCGAACCCGCGGTCTCCTGCGTGACAGGCAGGCATGTTAGGCCTCTACACCACGGCTCCGTGTTATTAAGTCTAGCTGTTTTAATGGTGAACGCTGACGGGATCGAACCGCCGACCCTTACCCTGTCAAGGTAATGCTCTCCCAGCTGAGCTAAGCGTTCAGGCTATAGTGGTGACCCGTAGGGGACTCGAACCCCTGTTACCTCCGTGAAAGGGAGGTGTCTTAACCACTTGACCAACGGGCCAAAATTCCCCAAAACGAAAATCCGGATTGGGGCAAATATACTGCTTGGCAACGTTCTACTCTCCCAGAACCCTGCGGTTCAAGTACCATCGACGCTGGAGGGCTTAACG
>NZ_JBFTQB010000239.1:0-15522 GCF_056398785.1 Paenibacillus sp. 01T422
GAGCGGGAGTGGGGGTCTGTGTTCGATACACAAGAGATCATAGATGCCATCCATCGGGAAAAACCGAACATCGTCGCGATGGTCCACGGCGAAACGTCAACGGGCTGCATCCAACCGCTGGATGGCATTGGTGCAGCTTGCCGGGAAGTGGACGCGCTGCTTGTCGTGGATGCAGTAGCAACGATTGGCGGTGTTCCGGTACAGACGGATGCCTGGCAGCTCGATGCTGTCATCGGCGGGACACAGAAGTGCCTGTCCGTCCCATCGGGAATGTCGCCGATCACCTATAATGGTCGTGTCGAAGCCAAGGTGTTACGGCGTAAAACGATCGAACGGGGGCTGCGCGAGCAAGGGGCGGCAGTATCCAGTTTGAAGCCTGTGGCGAGCAATTATTTTGACCTGGGCATGCTGCAGGACTACTGGAGCCCGAGGCGGCTTAATCATCATACGGAAGCGACATCTATGCTGTATGCTTTGCGCGAAGGGCTGCGCCTAGTCCTGCAGGAGGGGCTGGAGCAGCGCTACCGTAGACATAAGCGTCATGAAGCTGCGCTGGTCGCAGGCCTGCAAGCTATGGGGCTTACGCTGTACGGGAATCCGGCATGCAAGCTGCCGGTCGTAACCTGCATCCGTATTCCGGATGGAATTGACGGAGAGTCCGTACGTTCCATACTGCTGAATACGTTCGGGATTGAGATTGCCAGCTCCTTCGGGCCGCTAAAAGATCAAATTTGGCGAATCGGCACGATGGGCTTTAGTTGTAATCAGAAAAACGTGCTTCATGTTCTTGGTGCGTTAGAGGCAGTTCTCCTCTGGCACAAAGCCGATGTGAACGTTGGTGCAGCGCTGCAAGCAGCCCTTAATCAATATGCTCGTAAGGAGGAGGAACAGCCATGTTAAACATCATGCCGCGAGCGGAACGTGCCATGGTTGCTACGCCTCATTATTTGGCAAGCAGCGTGGGGAGCGCGATTTTGCAGCAGGGAGGCAATGCATTTGATAGTGCGATTGCGATTAGCGCGACACTCGGTGTTGTATATCCGCACATGACGGGCGTTGGCGGGGATGCGTTCTTCCTCATGTATGATGCAGCAACAGGTACTTATACTGGCTTCAATGGGAGCGGGAAGTCCGCAGCGTTAGCGAACCCTGATTTCTACGAGGCCAAAGGCTTGCAAGCGATTCCGCAGAGAGGAATTCTGAGCGCAATTACGGTACCGGGCATGGTAGATGCCTGGTGGCAAGTGTGGAAGAAATACGGCAGACTGCCGTGGGAGAAGCTGTTGGAGCCTGCCATTGCCTATGCGGAAAAGGGATTTCCGATTTCACGTAATTTGCGCTATTGGATGAAGAAGGATGAAGCGTTCATCCGATCCTCTGAACAGCTTAGCGCGTTATATATGGCTGGCGGTAACCTTTTGAAGGAAGGGGATCGACTGGTTCAGAGAGATATGGCTGAGACGCTGCGCCAGATTGGGCGGGATGGCCGAGATGCTTTTTATAATGGAGCTGTCATGAAGGCAGTTGTGGAAAGTATTAAAAAGGCGTTTAAAGACCGTGATCTGTATTTGACAGATCCGAACTTTCGGGAGATTCCGCTGGAGCATCTGCTGTCCAAGGCTTATGCCAAGGAGCTCTGGCAGGCTGTACAAGAACAGCCATTTAAGGTAAGTGAGCATGTATCTCCGGCGATTGGCCAAGATACGGCTTATGCGGCTGTGGTTGATGAGGCAGGCAATTCCGTTTCCTTCATTCAAAGCCTGTATTTCGACTTTGGTGCTGCGTATGTGCCGGGGGATACGGGGATTATTATGCAAAATCGGGGCTCCTTTTTCTCGTTGGACTCTGCTAGCGCCAACGCACTGGAGCCGAAAAAGAGGTCGTTCCACACGTTAATGCCGGCTATTGTCAGCAAGGAAGGTAAGCCATACATGTTATATGGCACACAAGGTGGGGAAGGTCAGCCGCAAACGCAGCTTTCCATCCTGACTGGCGTACTGGACTATGGACCCAGTCCAATCATGGGATGGCATCATGGGGCAAGCGCAGGGGATTGTCATTGACGAACAGGGCTTCATGAGCGGAGCTGCCGATCCGCGAGGTGATGGTTTAGCAATCGGCTGGTAAGACGATGATGCGATATTAAGCGAGGTGTGGTGAGTGATGGAAGCCTACGACATTTTGGAAGCGATAGAGCATTGTGAACAGTCGGCTGTGCTGGCGACGGTCATTCATGTAGAAGGGCATGCTTACCGTAAACAAGGAGCCATGATGCTGCTGTTGGCGGATGGCAGCTTGTACGGGAGTATCTCCCCCGGCTGTCTGGAAGCCGATCTAATCGAATATGTGCCCCTCGTCGAGGCATCACAGAAGCCACAAATGATTGAGTACGACATGCGGCCTGCTGATGATTTCGGCTGGGGTGAAACGATCGGGTGCGGCGGATTAATTCGCATTCTGCTCGAGCCAGTGACAGGTGAACTGCGTGTTCACCTCTTGACGGCCAAAGCAGCTGTGGATCGCGGGGAGGTTATACAACTTACACGCTCTTTTGTGGAGGGTTACTCCGATACGCAGTATAAGTTGTGCGGGTTAGATGAGTCGGCGGCTTCTTCTGCTGATTGCACTTCTTTGTCCAGTGCGTATGTCTACACTTTCAAGCCTAAGCCTAGAGTGATTATATTTGGAGCTAATCAAGATGCTATCCCTCTTGCGGGGCTGGCTGTAAGCAGCGGATTTCGCGTGGTGGTCGCGGATTGGCGTGAAACCTATTGCACGGCGGAACGGTTTCCCGGTGCGGAGACAATTGTTGCTTTTCCAGATGATCTGGTTAAAAAGTTAAAACTGACCTCTGACGACTATGTTATTGTCATGAGTCATCAGTTCGATAAAGATGCCGAATTCGTGCATGCAGCATTGGAGTCGCGTCTGCGCTACCTTGGCATTATGGGCTCACGTTCGCGATCGGAGAGGCTGCTGGATGGTGCGGAGCAACCTGAATGGGTGCATTATCCTGTTGGTTTGAATATTGGCTCAGAGGGTCCTATCGAGAATGCGATCAGCATTGTTGCGGAATTGATTAGTAAAAAGCGCGGTGTACGCGCAAATGAAACATGGAGCTCTTCCGTCAGATCGGGAGATATCCAAGGGTCCCGCTCATGGTGAGCGCCAGGAAGCGAAAGGTCGTTGGCGTCTATCTGGCAGCTGGCAGCTCCAGGCGAATGGGGACATCGAAGATGTCCCTAGAACTGGCGGAAGGTGTTCGGTTAGGTGGAGTTGCTCTCCAGCAAGCGCTGAGTTCGGAGCTACGTAGTGTCGTTGTTGTTGTGCGGGAAGGCGAGTCCTTGGATTGGCTGACGGCTTCTGTCCCCGCACATATGCTGCTGGATCGCTGCCATATTGCCGTCTGTCCAGATGCAGCAAGCGGTATGGCGCATTCGCTGCGCACGGGCATTCAGGCTGCCAGAGAGCTGGGCGCAGAGGGGATCATGGTTCTGCTGGCGGATCAGCCATTCATCGATGGAGCTATGTTGCTTGAACTTACGAATGCGTTCAATGAGCATGCAGGGGAGGATTACATCGCCAGCGGGGATAAGGGTCAGCCTAAGCCTCCGCTAATTATGGGACCTAACATGTGGCAGGCCGCAGCTTCCCTGGAAGGGGATATCGGGGCACGATCCCTGTTTCGCTCGCCATTGTACCGTGGGCGTATCATTGAGTTCAACGAATTGCCATTCATGGATATAGACACTGTAGACCGATATGAAGAGGCAAAAAAGCTATTTGTTAATCACTTGATGTCAAATTAAATAACATAAATAAGATGAAAAGTGCATTATTACTAATGATGCGCTATTTTTTTATACAAAAACACAAAATGGTGTTAAGTTAGTTGACTCAGTTTTTGGAAATTGTTTATAGTTGATCTAATTTAACTACGGATAATTTGTGGGAAACGGCGGTTCAGATTACGCTGAGGAGGTTTTGTTCATGTCAGTTCCTTTGTACCAGCTGCCGGAGCAGCAGCCTTCGGTGTGGCAGCCGACAAGCGTGGAGGAAGCCATGCATCTAAAACATCAATGGGGAGACAACTCGGTGTTAATCTCTGGCGGCACCTGGCTGCGCACACGCTGGGAAAATGGTCTTTCGTCGACGCCGCAGCACTTGATCAGTCTAAGTCGAATTCCTGCCCTTTCGGGTTTAACCATTGACACTTTAGGTCATGTTCATATAGGTCCAGCATGTTGCTTATCTGATTTGATGGAAAATGAGCTGATGAGGCAGCGATGCGGGCTTTTGGTGCAAGCTTGTGCCGAGATTGCAGCGCCTTCCGTACGAAATCTAGCTTCAATCGGAGGTAATGTGGTAACCCGTACGGGGGATCTCATTCCAGTCCTGCTTGTTATGGATGCTCAGGTGGGGTGGTCGGATGGGCAGCAAGAGTGGATGCTGCCGCTAAAGGAGTGGCTGGAAAGCAAACATTTTACCTCTTACGAAGTGATGACCAAGATTGTGGTGCGAGCTTCCGGGGAGGATCGTACAGAACAGACCGAGGCAGAACAGACGGATGCAGAGCCGCAGACTAATGTGGAACAGACCCATGCAGAGCAAATTGATCAGGACGTGGAACGCTCCCATGAGTTTTATTTGAAAGTGGGACGCAGAGAGGCATTCACCCCATCCGTTGTAACGGTTGCCGGCAGTTTAAGGATGGATGCGGGCGGAACCATTGTCGCTATCGCTTTGAGTGCAGGCGGAGGAAGTGCTATTCCAGCGAGGTTCACTGAATTGGAGGACGCGCTCACAGGTAAGATTTTATCCAAAGAGGTCCTGCAAACTTTGCACAAGGGAGTGTCTGAAGGGTTCGAGGCTGTAGCTGATGATTATGCAGGTGCTGCTTACCGGAAGATGACGGCGGCGAATCTCATCGTTTCTGAGTGCTATAAAGCTTGGCGAAAAGGGGGCGGAGCCTATGCTCCTAGGTCGTGATACGTATGCGAAAAAATGGATCATTCGTCCCGATGGTGAAGAGAAGGTCACGGGGAAGCTCCAATACCTCACAGATTTAACGGCAACGGGTATGCTGCATGGCAAAGTGCTGCGAAGCAAGTACCCGCATGCGTGGATACTTTCCATAGATACGAGCAAGGCCAAAGCGACTGCCGGTGTTCGCGCCGTTATAACGGCTGAGAATGTGCCGGGCATGAATTTGTTCGGCATTGCCTTCCCGCACCAGCCTGTCCTGTGCCACGAACGTGTCCGATACATTGGTGATGCTGTGGCCGCTGTAGCAGCAGATACAGAAGAAATCGCGGAGTATGCGCTTAGTTTAATAGAAGTTGTCTATGAACCGCTGCCAGTTGTAGACAATCCAGAAACGGCGCTGGACGACGGGACTGTGTTCCTTCATCCTGAGGGCAATCTGCTGCATCGAACCAGTCTGAAGCAAGGTGAGGTGGAATCTGCTTTTGCGCAGTGTGCGCACATCGTAGAGGAGACGTATTACACCCCGAGGCAAATGCACACGTACATGGAAACGGAGGGAGGCCTATTTGTACCGGAAAAAGACGGCCGGCTCACGGTGTACTCGCCAACACAACATGGCTATAAGGATCGGATGCAGCTTGCCCGTATTCTCGCCATGGAGGAAGAGCAGATTCGCGTTGTGTCCAGTCCGATTGGCGGATCATTTGGCGGGAAGGATGAGCTGAATGTGCAGCCATTCGGAGCCATGCTTGCGCTTATGACAGGCGCTCCCATCAAAATGCACAATTCCCGCAGAGAATCGGTTATTGCCGGGATCAAAAGGCATCCGATGCGAATCACAATGAAGACAGGTACAGATGCAAGTGGACATCTTATCGCACATCAAGTCAGCATTCTTGCAGATACTGGTGCTTACGCAACGCTGGGGTGTGAGGTGCTGAATTTTGCCACTGAACATGCTATAGGGCCGTATACAATTCCTCATATTGATGTAAAAGGGACTAGTGTCTACACGAATAATGGCGTATCCGGGGAGTTTAGGGGCTTCGGCGGCAATCAGGTGATTTATGCCGTGGAGAGTCAGATCGAGCGGCTAGCTGAGAAGCTCGGGATGGATGCTTGGGAGCTGCGCAAGCTGAACCTGCGCGCTCCAAGCGACCCCGGGCCGATGGGCCAAGAGATTGTGCCGACCGAAGGCGCCAGCCAAGTGTGGCACAAGGCGCAGGCATCGCCGCTATGGGCGAAGCGGGGCAAGCCGCACGCGAGCGCGCAGGAGCCGTGGCTGCGCCGAGGCGTCGGCGCCTCGATGGTGATGCACGGCGCCGGCCTCGGCCTCGGCATCCCGGATCATTCCGGCGGACGCATCGAGCTCACGCCGGAGGGCAAGATCCAGGCCTCCTTCGGCTTCGAGGAGTTCGGGCAAGGGCTTTACGCAGCACTCACGCTGATGCTGCAGGACTGCTTCGGCTGCGCCGCCGATGACATCCGCATCGTCATCGGCGATACCGACCGCGTGCCGAGCAGCGGCTCGAGCACGGCATCCCGCGCCACCACGATGATGTGGCGCGCCCTGCAGCGGCTGAAGCCGCCGTTCGTGCAGGCGCTGCTGGAGCAGGCGGCTGAGCTTGGCGGCTTCGCGCCGGAAGAGCTGACAACCGGTGTAGGCGGACTCCATCGCAAGGGCGATGGGGAGGGGCAGCCGGTTGTGACGTATGCGCAGTTGGCGGAGGCTGCCGATCAGGCAGCGAAGCCGATCCTGGCGCAGACCGCATTTGACTACCCGACGACACCGGCGGGTCAGGTCGGCGCGCATTACTTGTACACCTACGCTGCTGCTGTTGTGGAGGTGGAAGTGAACATGCTGACAGGGCGAGTGAGGGTGGTTCAAACCGACCACGTTATTGCAGCGGGGCCTGTCATTAATCCGATGGGCTTCCTCGGTCAAATCGAGGGAGGCAGCGTAATGGCATTGGGCTTCACATTAACGGAGGACGCCGCCATGCAGGAAAGCTCCTATTTGCGGCATAATCTGGACACTTATCTGATTCCAACTTTTCGAGATAGTCCGCAAATCATTCGCGTTGAAGCGATAGAAGAATTACCCGAGGGCGATACGTTCGGCCCGCGCGGGGTAGGCGAAATCGGCAGCGTCGGATTGGCGCCGGCGATTACGGCAGCAGTTCGACAAGCAACTGGCATTTGGGTGAATCGGCTTCCAATTTCACCGGAAGACATCGTGCAGTCCATCGATTGGTTAGAAGGGGTGGAGGCCATTGATTAATACAACGTATGTGCTGGAATGCTCCATTAACGGGAAAGAGATCGCGATTCCGGTTCCTGCTTCCAAGCGGATGTCAGATATTTTAAGAGATGACCTGCGTCTGACCGGAACCAAAGTTTCTTGTGAGATTGGACGATGCGGCGCCTGCATGGTGCTGCTTGATGGGAAGCCAGTAAATGCGTGTTTATTAATGGCTTATCAAGCGGCAGGCAAGCAGGTGACCACGATTGAGGGGATATCCGGAGGGGAAACGCTGCATCCCGTTCAACAAGCCATGTTAGAGGAAGGAGGGCTGCAGTGCGGTTATTGTACCGCAGGGATGGTTGTCACGTTAACGGCTTTGTGGGCCAGTAACCCCGCCCCGACGAGAGCGGAGGCCGAGCAAGCGCTGTGCGGTAATTTATGCCGCTGCACCGGCTATGAAGGGATTTTCAGAGCGGTAGAACGATGTGGTTTGTCGATAAAAAGAGAGGGGTAGAAGCCATAATGCCAAAAAAACTGATGTTGTCCTTAACTGCTATCTTCCTAATGTTCCTATCCGCTTGTTCCAGTTCGCCCACATCAACGACGAGCACCACGACAGCACCAGCAAGCTCCCCTGCGGCAGGTTCGATGGCAAGCACAACCCCTTCAACAACAGAGAAAAAGCTGCCGAGAGTCGCCTTTGTCTATATCGGAGTGCCCGGTGACGGAGGTTGGACTTATGAGCATGATCAAGGCCGTTTGATGATGGAGAAAGAGCTGGGTATCAAAGCGACTACGGTTGAAAATATTCCTGAGGGCCCAGATGCGGAGCGGGTTTTCGAAGAGTTGGCCCAGAAAAATGATATCATTTTCGGAACTTCTTTCGGCTATATGGACCCGATGTATAACGTGGCGCAAAAGCACCCGAATGTGAAATTCCTCCATGCCACAGGCTACAAAACGCTGCCTAATATGGGGACGTACATGGGGCGTGAATATCAAAGTGCCTACCTCGTCGGCATGGCCGCCGGCAAAATGACGAAAAACAATCATATGGGCTATGTTGGCGCATTCCCAATTCCAGAAGTCATTTATACCATTAATGCTTTCACCTTAGGTGCACAAAGCGTGAATCCGAACGTGGACGTTTCCGTCGTTTGGAGCAATACCTGGTTCGATCCGGCAACAGAGAAGCAGGCGGCAATTTCACTGCTGGATAAAGGCGTTGACGTGCTGGCTGCCTATCAAGATTCACCTGCGGGCATTCAAGCGGCTGCTGAGCGCAAGGTTTGGGGCATTGGCAACGATTCCGACATGGGTCGATTCGCACCGGAAACGTACATTTCCAACCCGAAATGGAATTGGGGCCCATACTATGTGAAAGCCGTAAAAAGCGTCATGGACGGCACTTGGAAATCGGAAGCTTACTTCGGCAGCATGAAGGAAGGCATCACTGAAATGGCACCGCTAGGCAAAAATGTGCCGGCTGACGTGAAGGAGCTTGTTGAGAAGAAAAAGCAGGAGATTTTAGCGGGAACCTTCGATGTGTTCCAAGGTCCGATAGTCGATCAGGATGGCAAAGTCCGATTTGAGCAGGGTAAAAAAATGACTGATGAAGAAATCCTGGGTACAACTTGGTTTGTTAAGGGCATTAAAGGTGTCATTCCGAAATAATGAGGGAAAGTTGTGTGGGGGATGATGACGATGCAAGATAAGACTCTTCTCGATGAATGGCATCCGGTATTGTTGTCGTCGGCGCTGACGGATCGACCAGTTCCTGTTGTTGTACTGGGTGAGAAAGTAGCCGTTTTCCGCACTTCTGACGGCGTTCATGCTTTCAAAGACTTGTGCATTCATCGGGGCGTGCCGCTCTCTCTGGGCAAAGTGAAGGACAATGAGCTTGTCTGCGCCTATCATGGCTGGTCTTATAATGGTTGCGGGACATGTACGCGAATCCCTTCACTGCCTGCCAATCGGGCTATTCCCTCTAAGGCAAAAGCCTTTGTCTACGCCTGTGTGGAAGGCAGCGCAGCCAAGCTTTCATGCTTAAGCAGCGGAACTATGCGTATGAGGAGCCGGACGATATTTTCATCCAGTTCCAGGATCTGCTGATCGAGCAGGATCGTGAAATGGTCGAAAATCAGAAGCCGGAGCTGCTGCCGCTTGATCTCCAGGCGGAGCTGCATTTGAACACGGACCGATTAAGTATTGCGTATCGCAAGCGGCTTCGTGAGTTGGGCGTTACGTTTGGGACGGCGTAGTTGTGGTTAAAAGAGTAGGGCTATCGAAGGGGCTGGAGCCTTTTTGGTAGTCTTTTTTATAGTCGCCACATATTCGTGAGCTCGAAGAAAAATATGACTCGCTCGAGGCGTGAATTCAGGGAATTCAATTACGAAAACAGAAATAACCCCAACTCATGTGGCTTCATAGACCAATGGTAAAGCTGCAGTCTAGTTAGCTAGAGAAGCTTTAGTCAATTATAGGTGAAATCGGCCGATTCGGGACCTAAACTAAACATAATTTAATTTCTAAATTTTATCAATTATAGTACATCGTACCTATTTACTGTTAATTATTTACAAAGTATTATATTAAAGTATTTAAATGAAAAAAATGCGAAAGTGGGAGGGGCGAAGTTTGGATAGTGCGAGGCTTCTTGTCTCATCTGTCTCGGTGATGCAGAGAGGCTATTATATCTTAGAGGAGGAGATTTTATTATGAAAAAACTGATTGCATTGCTGCTATCTATTTCCATGGTGTCAGTATTAGCTTTACCTGTAACAGCAGCAGAAAAAGTAACTACTACAGCTACAAAAGCAGAAATTGTACAAGAAGACTTGCATGATCAAAAGATACAAAAAGGTATTGAAGCATTAGCTAATGAGAAAGATTCAGTTACAGAAATAGAATCACCACAAGATGAGTTGCAAGATCAGTTAATACAAGAAAGTAGTGAAGCAAAGCCACTTCAAATTGCACCTCAAAACGTAGGTGGCCTAATTAAATTAGTCCAAGTGATTTTTACTCAGGTAGGAAAAGCCATCAAGACAACAGCAACCAATAGAAATGTTGTTACCCAAATTACTAAACATGCTATGGAAGAAGCATTTAAAGACGGTATTACAAGTATTATTTTAGATACAATTTTGGGTGAAGTGTCTGCTTCAGGTGGTCCGTTTAGAGTTGAAAAATACGATGACACAACATTGAACTCTAGAATATTTTATGATTATGGCACTAAAATTGTAGTAGTACTTTCTAAGGATGATAATACAATTATTACTACCTATAAAGATACATCTTTTAATGGGCCAAGTGGTAGAATATCTAGTGGTAGATGGGTATTAGGAAGTTGGATGTTCAAATAAAAGGTGGTACATAAATTGAATATTGTTATTTTAAAGGACTTAGATAATACATCATGTAAAGAAATTCATTTTGAGGTATTGCACCATTATCCAGAAGAGAGTGAGGGAAGTAGATTAGTTGTTACTTTTTATAGAGAGAAAGCAGTTGAAAAAACGATAGATATGGGATGGACAAACAAAACTCTTTTTTCATTCATTAACTTAATGCTGAATTTCCCATCAGACAAAACCAGCGGAAGTTTCAATCACTTTGAAAAGCATCTTGAATTACACTGGTCTTATGAGTACGAAACCAATGTATACATGCTAACGTTTGAAGATCAAGGGACATTATTTTTACTGAAATCTAGTCAAGGTGAATTGGTTGAGTTTGGAAAAGAACTTAGACATGCAGTAGAACTAGCGCCAAGTTCAAGTAGTTATAAAAGTTATAAAAATCTTTAATTTGCAGAGACGACAAAGAGATTCGGGATATTAAAACAAAGAACGGGCTAATCATATCAAATGATTAACCCATTCTTTGTTTTACAGTATAGTCTGACCTAATAAAAGTAGATAATTTTTGACACAGAGGAGTCCAAATATAAAAAACGCTTTAGGTGTCCTAATCATAGGTAATCATAAGCGATTCCGCGGGTTGGGTGTGACGTTCGGGACGGCGTAGTTGTGTGAGTAGGGCTATCGAATGGGCTGGGGAAGGCCTTTTGGGTAGTCTTTTTTATGTTGAAATGTGGCTTGGTTAGATCGTTAGTTATTTTTGTATTAGGAGGTACGCGGAGGGTGGGAAAACAAAAAGGAGCTCGGCGAGACATGTCATGGCAGACTAAAAAATAAACAACAACATATCCACAAGTTAAATAACATTATCCTTATTTACGCTTTTTATGAGTCTACTCGTAACTAGTTCGCTCACTCCCCAAGTCACAAACGAATTTTGTTCATATGTGATTTAATTACTATTGGAATTTGTAACTAAAAATATAAGTTTAATTTTTTTCTTTACACATTCCAAAATATGTAATATTATTCTAATTGTAATTGGTTGGAATTAATTGGAAGAAATGCGCGCGAATTGCTTTCAAGGTTCCAGAATAATTACTATTTAATAATAAGGAGTGATCTAGTTTGAGTATAAAAAGAAAAATTTTTATCCCGATAACCGTAATATTGAGTTTGGTGTTTTTCTCAATCACTGCTTTCGCTAGCACATACCCTTCAAATTCAAATTCTGATAATAGTAAGTGGCATTTTCCATACACAGGGTATATGGAAGGTTATAAATATACCTCGGGGAGTTTAAAATGGATTCATGCTCAAGTATATGGAAAGTATAATAGTGCCCAAATAACAAATATGCGAAATACTACTTATTATCCTACTTTAGAAATTAAAGATAGTACTCAGATGGGAAATTATATTGAGGGACAATACTACTCATCTAATTATCCTGATCCTAAATATGATGTAGACTATTGTGGGCCTCATGGCGAGTATTCTTGTGAAATTGAGGTTGCTAATAAAAACAACAATTTAATGGTAGCCGAAACAAATTATTATATTTCTACAGAGTGGAAGAAAAAGGGCACAAGTGATGTTTATTTAATTGCTTATGGCTCGCAAAGTCGTGAACCCACATTATTCGAATGTTCT
This sequence comes from Paenibacillus sp. 01T422, assembly GCF_056398785.1. Taxonomy (NCBI): domain Bacteria; kingdom Bacillati; phylum Bacillota; class Bacilli; order Caryophanales; family Paenibacillaceae; genus Paenibacillus; species Paenibacillus sp. 01T422. Next base: position 12,250 of record NZ_JBFTQB010000239.1, read on the forward strand.
ATTGGCCAATGTGAATTAAACACGGTCTCTAGTCAATTTAGTGCTTTATCTGGATTTAATGTTAATTCTGCAAGTGGCAGTTGGGCATCTACAGGTAAAACAATTGACAATAAATTACTGGCTAGTAGTAAAGTAACTAAAAATAGTGTTCTAGGAAATACGACAATGGTCGATATCAAAAGTGATTTACCTAAGGACTTGAATAAGGAATATGTAAGTATTTCAGAAATAAGTACACTTGAAGCATTTGCTAGTAAGGCAAATAAGAAGGCAAATGAGGTGAATAATTCGGAAGAATACGACTTCATAATAACTTTCAATAACACGATTAATCGTGAAGAATTGCTTAAATATAAAAATATGACAGTATTAGAACCATTAATTTATGGACGTGGGTACAATCAATTAAATGAAAGAATTACTATTGCAGTATCTGGGTTTGATGATCAAGTGTTACAAAAAGCGGAAGAAGATTCATCTTACAAATTTAAAGGATTTACTCAAATCGCGGGTAAAACAAAAGGTGAAAACATCAAACGTATTATTGGGAATAAGGAGATTTTTAGTATTGAAGTTGCATCTGAAAATATTGTCCCGTTAGGTCTATATTGGAAATTGGAAGATTTAAAACAACAATAATTTAAACTTAAGCAATTCACGAGTCGTCAACTTTATTGATTTAGGATGACTCGTGATTTTTATTTAGAAAATTACGTGCTAGGAGGCAGATGATTTGAAGAAAAAAGTACTTTACATGTCTGCTATAATTATTTTAATTTATATTACTACTGTATTTATTTATCAAGTAGTTCCCGCAGTTAAAGGAAGATCTGTAACAACTCATTTTTTGACAAATCTCATGAGCAATGATCCATCGGCAGCATCCAGGTATATACACTCAAATGAGCAACAAGAATGGGTGAATACAATCAGGCAATTAGAGCAGGATGGTTTAAGTTTAGTTGATTATCGAGAACTTCAAGTAAGTCTAAATGATAATGCACTTGAAGGTAACGTATATATAACACTTGCGAATCAAAGTATAAAAAAGGAGTATCGTGTATTCCTTACCTTCGAGGGGGGGCGATTGTCCCCCAAAATATCGCATTTGCAATACATGGAAGCAGATGGAGTAGATGAAACAATTGAACGGTGGATCAGAACAATAAATTTCACATTATCCTGACAGGTATTATTAATTTATTGCTACATTGTGTACACCTACTTTAAGTTCTTGGAAAGATTTAAATCGGTTACTTTAGCAAAGTGATTGGAGTATAAGGATTATAAACTAATTAGTTAACAATTTTAATCATAAGCGGCTTTGTGAGTTGGGCGTTACGTTTGGGACGGCGTAGTTGTGATATGAGTAGGGCTATCAAAGGGGCTGGGGAAGGCCTTTTTGGTAGTCTTTTTTATGGTTAGCCTTGGATATGGGAACTGTGGTCCTTTATTTTTGCGATTTTGAGCTGTATGGACGCCAAGGGGAACTATGATCCGTTATATAAGCAAGTTTGGAGGGAATGAGGGCGAATTTGAGGGAATAAGGGACTGTAGTTCCTTTTGTACAGTGATTTATGCGATAATTGCTAAAATAGCGGACTCTAGTTCCTTTTAACATTATCGTTATCTATGTCGATTCACTTTGTGGGTTCGGAAAGGCCATCAATGAGAATTTCTCGCCTCAACAGTTCATCCAGAAGAAGGTTTATAAATTCTTCCTCAAGATCTAATTTTATCGCTTCCAAATAAGCCTTAATCAAACCCTCAAGGCTCAGAGAATGTAAGTGCATCTTTTTACCTCTTCCAGGATCTCATCGTTTCCTTCTATTCTTGATTAATGTCATTCTTCGGGAATGGCGCAGCCACGTGTAGTAACTTCGAAGATCACGCAGCTCTATACTTTCGCTCATTTTCCCAAGGAAGGTAATCACGATCATTTTATGTAAAGGGTTGCCTAGCAGATCTGTCTCCGTCTCAGCCACAACAAATTGGGCAACAAAAAGCAAATCATCATCGATGACATAGACATCTTCCTCGTTCCTGTAATAAGAAGCAATGCTGCCGCTCTTCAATTTCTCCCACATAAAGTCATAAATTTCATCGAGTTGGGTCGATTCGTTACCAAGACGAGTACGATATCGGCTGTGTGCATGGTGGGTAATCAAGATGTCGACGACTTTTTTATCGGCGAGTTTGATATAGAAGGGGTCGTAGGTACTCCATCGATTCATTGATTTATCTCGCATCCCTAGATCTCCTCTCATTTCCGAAAAAGATAGCCATTTTAAATTTCCATATATATACTAATTATGATAGTATTTGTTGTGCTTTTTCACATCGCAAAAGATGAGGGATTGTATGCAAACTTTTTGCATGGAAACGCAAAATATGTGCGCGGAAATGCAAAAAAGATTGTATAACAGCTAAATGCTGGTTATACAATCCTTTTTGAGTTTGATAAAATAAGGTTGAAAACTAATTTACCATGAAGTTTGAACGCCATCGTGTTTACTTACGTGTACATCCGTGAAGACTTTTTTTACTGCATATGATTCTTGTTGCGATAATGGATTAACTGCTAGATTCTTATCGCTTATTAATTCGTCACGTTTCACAGAATGGATAGTTTGATGAAGTTTTGGATTTAACTGAAGAAGTAACATAGACATCGCTCCCCTATTAAATTTAATTTTACATTACTTTATGTATTATAACCTAAATATTCGCAATATAGGAGTAAGATTATGAGAAAAATATTTCTGATAGGTTTGTGTCTTTCTATTTATATAATTTTGCAGATTTGGTGTTCGATGTTTGTTATTCGCTTTCCGTACATAGGGATTGATAGTGAATTTGTACAAGGACAGTGGGTGATAACAAGCTTATCTCCAGAAGGATCTGCTAGTAAATTAGATCTAAAGGTTGGCGACGTTATCGAACAAGTAGATGGCAAACCTGCTATTGAATTTACTATATTACAAAAATGGAAATCAATAGAGCAAGCCCATGATCTTGTCATTTTAAGAGGTGACATTAGACATGCGGTGGAATTAAATTCGAAAAGCAATATCTTCTATGACATGTTTCCGTTTATTGAGCAATTTATATGTTTTATTATGCTTTTTGTACTTTATAGTAAAATGTATTATTCGAAATCGGCTAGACTTTTAGCCTCTGTATTTCTTTGCGGCTCAGTAATCCTATTGAGTTTAGGAGCTTCTATTCGAGGAGATGCAGTAGGAAAACTATTAATAACTACGTTCATGATGC
>NZ_JBFTQB010000240.1:0-7391 GCF_056398785.1 Paenibacillus sp. 01T422
GTGTTAGAGTGAGCACCTTCTTAGGGAGAAGCTATCAATACGTCGTTGAGACGATTCTGGGAGACATCACGGTCAATAAAGAAATGGAATTCCCGTATCCGAGCGGTCAAGAGGTTAAGCTTCATTTTCCAAGCGAGAAATTGGTTCTAGTAGAGTAGTGTACTTGGAGGTAAAGGCATATGCATGTTGATTTACTGATCGAAAATGTAAAAATTTATAATAGTTATTTTAAAACTTTCATCGAAGGTAATGCAGCCATTCTAGATGGCAAGTTTCTATATATCGGAAATAAAGGTGCGGAAAGCTTTGCAGCTGCTGAGCGTTTGGACGGGCAAGGGCGTTACATGATTCCAGGCCTCATCGACATCCATTTGCACATCGAAAGCACAATGGTTACACCGGAGACGTTCTCCTACGGCCTCATTCGTAATGGCGTTACGACGATTGTTCCAGAACCTCATGAAATTGCTAATGTTTTCGGACTAGACGGGGTAAAGGAATTCATCAAAGCTAGCCAGAATTGTGTAGCGGACATGTTCTATGCCCTTCCTAGCTCGGTTCCTGCTACTTCTATGGAAACGTCTGGCGGCTCGATTGAAATCGAGGATATGGACGAACTGCTGCGAACAGAGCGAATTATTTGTTTAGGCGAAATTATGAATTTCGTAGATGTCATAACAGATCCAGACTGCAAAACGAATCAGATCATCCATCATATTCGCAAACATTATCCTCATCTGATTATTGAGGGGCATGTGCCGAAACTGCTGGATTTGGACTTGCATAGGATGATCTATAGCGGAGTCGATTCTGATCACACCCATCAGACAATTGAGGGTATGGAAGCCCGGATCGCTGCGGGCATGTTTATTGAAATTCAGGAGAAATCAATGACGCCTGAAGTGATGGACTATTTGAAGGAACATGAAGTGTCTGAGCATTTCTGCTTTGTTACCGACGATGTGATGGCAGACTCTTTCGAGCGTCGCGGTCACTTGAATCATATTGTGCGTAAAGCGATCGAGATGGGGATGAAGCCCGAGCATGCGATTTATGCCAGTACCCTTTCTCCAGCCAAAAGAATGCGGATGTATGATCGCGGCGTTATTGCACCGGGCAAAGTCGGTGATTTTCAGTTAATTTCTAATCTGGAACAGCTGACAATTGACCAAGTGTTCAAGCACGGACGCAAGGTCTATGATGTTCAAGAGGCTTATACCTCAGTTATGAACGATCCTGCCTTTCCGGCACACTATTATCAAAGCGTCAGGATGTCGCCATTAACAGAGGCAGATTTCTCAGTCAACGTAGAAGTAGAGGAAGGTTCTTATGCCTGCCGTGTAATGATGGTGAAAAACGGCTCTACGTTTACAGAGGAGCACCATGCAGAGGTTCCTGTTCGTTCCGGTGAGCTCATGTGGCAGGAAAGCGGAAAAGGACTTATTGCTACTTTTGAACGCTATGGTAAAAACGGAAATCGTGCCTATGGTTTAATTGGCGGCGATACGATTAAAAGAGGTGCCGTAGCGACGACATATTCCCATGACAATCATAACTTACTTGTTGTCGGACACAATCCTCATGATATGATGATCGCGGCTAATGAGGTGATTAACAATCAGGGGGGCTTTAGCGTCGTAGAAGACGGTAAGGTAATGGCTTCTCTTATGCTGCCTGTAGGCGGTATTTTAACGGAAGCTCCACTTGAGGAGGTTGCCAAGGAAGTAGAACAGCTGCGCAAAGCGATGGAATCGTTAGGCTACTGTCATTATAATCCTATTATGTCGATCAGCACGCATTCTTTACCTGTAAGTCCTGCTCTGAAAATTACCGACTATGGTCTAATCGACGTGAATAGCGGTAAAGTCGTACCTTTAATCGTTTCTAATTAATATAAAATCCCGCACTCATGCTGAGGCGGGATTTTTTGTATCCTATTTCTTGTCGGCAAGCCAAGTAGCGAGAGACGAAATCTCATCGTCATTTAGCTTGCCTTTAAAGCTAGGCATTGCGCCTTTCCCGTTGGTCACCGTTGCAGCAACTTGATCCTTAGACAGTTTGCTGCCTACTTTTTGAAGATTAGGTCCTACAGCACCTTCCAAGTTGACGCCATGGCAGCTTACACAATTGGCTTTGAACACGGCTGTTGCTTCAACCTTTGTTGTACCTCCTGTGGTCGCGGACGGGCTTGCTGATACAGCAGGGCTTGCAGTTGCGGAGGAGCTTGCCTCCGGTTTTGTTTCGCTCTTGCCGCAGGCAGCTAGAGAGCTGGCGAGTAGCAGAGAGAGGACTAATAAAGTTTTCTTCATGTGGACTTCTCCTCATATACGTAGGTTCAAGTGCAAGACAGCCATTGCTTGCATACAAAATCTGCGTAATGACTGTAAATTTACATTGCCCGAATTACCAATTTTTCATGCAAATAATGAATAAGATTACAGGTCTGAGCTCATGATATCCATAACTACCATAACTAACCTAATGTTCATAAAATTCCAAGGAGGCAACCCTATGGCTGATAATAATGTGGAAAATTCCCCTGACCAGTCGCGACGCAGATTCCTGAAATATACCGGCACTGCTATTGGTGGAGTGGTGGTAGGAGGGGTGATTGGCAGTGCGATTTCCGGCGGATTTACCAAAAAGCCGGCGACGCCAGCCCCTTCGCCATCCGCAACGCCGCAAGTTCAAGCCGGGATGGACTACAACAGAGCACCAATGTTTTTCAACCAGGCCCAGTTACAGATGACAGAAGCTGCGGCCGAACGTATTTTCCCAAAAGATGAAAGCGGTCCGGGTGCGACTGATTTAGGAGTTGCCTTTTACATCGATCATCAGTTGGCAAGCCCTTGGGGCGTGAATGCCCGTACGTATCGGACGGGTCCCTTTGTTAAGGGTGAAGTGACGCAAGGTGACTACTTAAGCATTCAGCGCCACGAGTTGATTACGATGGGCCTGCAGAGTATGGAGGAAGCGAGCAAGTCGAAATATACCAAATCCTTCGTGGAGCTGGCTCCTGAGGAACAGGACGCGATCCTTACCTCCATGGAAAAAGGTGAAATTAATGTTGTAAATGGTGTAACGGGTAAAACCTTTTTCAATCAATTCCGTGTGCTCGTGATGGAAGGTGTGTATTCAGACCCGCTATATGGAGGGAATAAGGATATGCAGGGCTGGAAAATGCGGAAATATCCGGGCAACCAAATGAGCTATACCGATATCATGGGCAAAGATCAGTTCGTTGCTATGGAACCACGCAGCTTGCATGATCATTTTGTTCATTAAGTATGAAATCCAATGAGGGAAGGGAAAAAAGCACATGGCTACTAAAATGCCAAAAGTTCCGGTAGTTATTGTTGGAATGGGTTGGGTCGGGGGCATCATCGCTGCCGAGCTGTCGAAACAAGGAGTTAAGGTGGTTGGACTAGAGCGTGGAAAGCCAAGAAGCACCCAGGATTACTATATGGTGCATGACGAGCTGCGTTATGCTTCCAGATACGATTTGATGCAGGATCTATCCAAGGAGACGGTCACGTTCCGTAATACGGACAAGTTAGCGGCAGTCCCCATGCGAGAATACGGATCCTTTTTACTAGGTGAAGGGCTCGGCGGGTCGAGTATTCACTGGAATGGACAAACGTATCGGTTCCTTCCGTACGATTTTGAAATCTATAGTAAAACGGTTGAGAGGTACGGGAAGCAGAAAATACCGGAGGGCATGACCATCCAGGACTGGGGCATCACGTATGACCAATTAGAGCCCTATTTCGAAAAATTTGAAAAGCTGGCAGGCATCTCGGGAGATCCGGATCAGAATCCGATGGTGGGCAAGCGTGCGAATCCGTTTCCAACGAAGGCAATGGTGAAAACGCCAGTTCTGAAGCTGTTCGAGGATGCGACGAAGAAACTGGGTTATCACCCCTATATGATGCCGTCGGCGAATCTGTCCGAACAATACACGAATCCAGACGGCATTRCCAGAGCAGCATGCCAGTATTGCGGATATTGCGAGCGTTTTGGCTGCGAGTATGGCGCCAAAGCAGATGCCGTGGTGACTGTACTGCCAGTTGCTCAGAAGTCGGGCAATTTCGAGCTGCGCTCTTACTCGAATGTCATTCAAGTGTTAAATGACGGCAAAAAGGCGAGTGGCGTTGTGTACGTCAACACAGTGACAGGGGAACAGTTCGAGCAGCCGGCTGATGTGGTGATTATGGCCAGCTATGTGTTCAATAACATTAAGCTTTTGCTGACTTCCAAATTGGGCAAACCTTACGATCCAGCCTCCGGTAAAGGAGTAATCGGCAAAAATTACTGCTACCAAACGAACGGCGGCTCGGCTACTGGATTTTTTGATGACAAAGAGTTCAATTTATTTGCCGGTGCAGGATCGCTTGGCATGGAGATTCCTGACTTCAATGGAGATAATTTTGACCATAGTAGTCTCAATTTCCTTCATGGAGCCGGTATTCGGATTTCACAAACCGGACAACGGCCGATAGCTACTAACTCTGTTCCTAAAGGTACAGCTGCGTGGGGGAAAGATTTCAAGCAGAAATCGCTGAAATACGCGAATAGTGTCTTGGCTGTATCTCCGCAAGGGTCAAGCTTGCCTTGGAAGCATCATTATGTGGATCTGGATCCTACCTATAAAGATGCCTATGGGCTTCCGTTGCCGCGAATTACGTTTGATTTCGAAGAGCAGGATCGGCAGATGATCAAATTCGTGAGTGGTAAAGCGGCTGAAATTATGAAAGAAATGAATCCAACGAGTATTGGTTCATCGGATCAGCTGGGCCCTTACAATATCGTGCCGTATCAGTCCACTCATAACACAGGTGGAGTCATAATGGGCGCGGACCCTTCTACTTCAGCTGTCAATTCGTATTTGCAAATGTGGGATGCTGAAAATGTTTTCGTAGTCGGAGCATCAGCATTTGGTCATAACAGCGGCTATAATCCGACTGGGACAGTTGGAGCTCTTGCGTATAGAGCCGTTGAAGGGATTGCGAAATATTTGAAACAAGGCGGAATGGTCGTTTAATCAGGCGCGAACGTGACCTATAGATGGGAGGCTCCGCATGGAGCAAGAAGATTTGATTTTGCATCTTACCGAGGTCCGTAAGCGGTTAATCATTGTGTTGGTTTGGTTCGTCATCATGTTATGCGCCGGGTTATATCTCTCCAGTGATATCCTGCTGTATTTAAAAAAGCAGCCTATGATCGGTGAGATTAAGTGGAATGTGTTCTCGTTTACAGATGGGCTGATGATCTATATGAAGTGCGCATTCCTCTTCGCTTTATTGTTTACTGTGCCGGTGGTGCTCTACCAGCTATGGGCATTCGTCAAGCCAGGGCTTACAGAAGCGGAGTCTAGGAGCGCTCTCCCGTACATACCCGTAGCTTTTGCGTTATTCATCATCGGGGTAGCGTTCAGCTACTGGGTCGTCTTCCCCATGATGGTTCGCTTTATGATGCGTATGAATCAAACCATTGGCGCGGTGGAAACGTATGGCATTGACCGGTATTTTGGATTTCTGTTTCAAATCGTATTTCCGATGGCAATAGCGTTCGAACTGCCCGTGATTCTTCTATTTCTGACCAAAATAGGACTGTTGACGCCGGAGCGCTTGAAAATGTCCAGGAAGTACGCGTACATCGCTTTAACGATTACGGGCTCATGCATTTCGCCTCCGGATATGGTTTCACATCTATCGGTTACCGTTCCATTGCTTCTGCTGTTCGAGATCAGCGCTTTGGCTTCCAACTGGCAGTGGAGAGCGATGAGGCAAAGCAGTCCGACAAATAGCTAAAATGAGGCAAGGCAGTTTGACAAATAGCTTTATAAAAAGGAGGATACGCATGTTTAACAACATTGGTGTATCAGGTTTAATATTGATTTTGGCGATCGCTTTAATCGTCTTCGGCCCTTCCAAATTGCCACAGCTGGGAAGAGCATTTGGCGATACCCTTCGAGAGTTCCGTAATTCCACGCGCAACATTATGGATGAGGGCGAACGTGAGCACCTGATTGAAAATGAGGGTAAGAAGCCTTTATGAGAAGGTGAATCGGAGCTGCGAATGACGTTTAGCTCAGATGAGGCTGTCCCGAAAGTTTAAAAAGAGGCTCTCCCTTGTCATTCTAATGACTGTTGGGGGAGTTTTTTCGTCTGCTGAGTGAAGGTTCATACACCTTCGTCGAAACGTTCACACGGGGAGGAACTTGCCACGCTTAGCTGATTGGATCATTAGTGGGAAAAATTACCGTAATTTTAAGCGGGTTCTGACTTAGCAAGCTAAACAACGGAGAAAACTCCCGTTAATTACTTCGATATCCCTGCTTTCAAGTTCAATCACCCCCATTAACAGGAGGAATGCCAGTTATTCGTGCTATAGTTGCGTTATTCTACTAAATATCGGCAGTATTTCCCTTTAATGTGAAAAGTCTGAGCCCAAGAGTTCAAAAAATGATGCTCTCCCTCGGTCATTTTAATGTTCTTGGAGTAGGCTGAGACGTTGTTAATCGACGTTAAAGTGGGCGGGGAGAGTAGGATGCAGAAGTTAGCGTCGTAAAACAAGCTCCATCAGGATTACTCGAGCAAGTGGTATAGGATATAGGATCGTTCAACAGTCAATATCGTAACAAAACGAGCAAGGAACTGACAATGACAAGCGGGAGGAAGGCGGAATTGCCGAAGATAATCTTAATCGCTAGTCCACCCTGCATAAGAGGCAAGCCAATGTTATGTAACCAGAAGTGAAGCTTGCTAGGCGCGTTTCTGCTGCATGCGGATAGAAGTGATAGATGGGACCGAATATCGCCATAGATACCCAACAGTCTAACGACATGAAAGTGTCTAGGTTTGATCTACAAGCTTGTTAAACTCCTACAGTCTCTTTTTTCAATGTTTCCGTTACCCAGCTATACCATAAAAGGAGCGGGGAGCCATATTTCTTTTGAGGTGAGTTTCCAGCTTTTATTTAGTTCATTGGCAATTATACTACCCAATTCAGTAGGGGGTTTATAGGTGTGCTTGCTAATTGTTTCAAGCGTAGGTGTTATTAATACAGTCTGAGCGAGCCAAAGGGTAATATTGTTCGATTTCTGAGCGAGGGATAACTTGTTATGTTCTAAATATTCTTACGCAAGATGATGACGGCATTGGTGGAGGTAGCAGATACTCGAAGATTTCAAACTATTATTTAAATTCAGGTCAGATGTATTGCTTAAAAGTTAGAAATTATACTAACGGGAATGCTGTATATGCAACTGTAACTATTACTACATATGTAATAGATATACTAGTGAACAAAACAGACCTGATTACTCAGGTCTGTTTTGTTGTGCTTGATACTAATGGGCATTATTTAAGGAATATCCGAGAGTTAAACTC
>NZ_JBFTQB010000241.1:0-7385 GCF_056398785.1 Paenibacillus sp. 01T422
ATTACGGGCTAAAGCCGTTAGCACGAGGTCAGGGGCAACTCGGATTTTGACTTCCTCCCCACGGATCTCTTCAATAACGCCTTCCCACAAATTCGACTCACCGATGAACGAAGCTACGAACCGATTAACCGGGCGGTGATATACTTCCTCGGGTGTCCCGATTTGCTGGACGACACCGCCCTGCATGACCATAATGCGGTCTGACATCGACATCGCTTCCGCTTGATCATGCGTCACATAGATCGTAGTTATTCCAAGCTCAATCTGCAGACGCTTAATCTCTAAGCGTGTTTCTTCTCTAAGCTTAGCGTCTAGATTGGACAAGGGTTCATCCAATAGTAATATTTTGGGTTCAATCACGAGGGCTCTTGCAAGAGCAACACGCTGCTGCTGTCCGCCTGACAATTGGTCAATTCGTCTATGTCCGAAATCACCCAGATGCACCTGTCCTAAGGCTCGCTCTACCTTCTCGGTGATTTCCGCTTTAGACTTTTTTCTAACCTCCAGGCCGAACGCTACATTTTCAAATACAGTCAAATGCGGGAAAAGCGCATAGTTTTGAAATACCATCCCCGTATTACGTTTATTCGGAGGCAGAACCGTAACATCTTCATGCCCGAAGACAATGCGTCCTGCGCTCGGATAATAGAATCCGGCAATCATCCGAAGCGTCGTTGTTTTCCCGCATCCGCTCGGACCAAGAAAAGTGAAAAACTCTCCTGGCTTGATTCTGATATCTACATTTTGGACACCTTTCACTTTGCCGAACTCTTTGCTTACCTGTTCCAAAGCCACATCAATCAAGCAGGCTACCTCCCTTGTTGTAATCGTGGCGGAGGGGATCCTCCGCCATCCAATTCTACTTATTTGCCGCCTTTACCTCTGATGTTTTCATCCCAGTACTGCATCCAGTCTTTTTCCTTGTTCGCCATAACTGTCCAATCCAATTGCATAGGCTTTAATTCAACGCCCTTCAACCAAGCTGGAAGCGTATCTTTGCTGATATCCGTTCTGGTAGGAATTTGGAATAGTTTCTCGGCTAATTCCACTCGCAACTTGGAGTCAAATAGGAACTCATAAAACTTCTTGGCTGCGTCCATGTTTTTTGCACCTTTAACAATACCTACACCGTCTACCAGAATCGGCGCACCGCTTTTCGGATAAATAAAGTCAAATGGCTGTTTCTGCAATTCCTTCTGAATCATGATATCCTGCATGTTCCAAAGAGACAGAGTTCCTTCTTCACGCGCCAGCTTCAAATATAAGTTTGTAGGATCCTGTGCATATTCTTTCGTATTCGCATCCAGCTTTTTCAGCCATTCATAGCCTTTCTTCGGATCTGTAGCTCCACCTTCTTTAAACACCATTGCTGAGTAAATTGTTCTCATCGTACCGGAAGCAAGAACACCGCGAATGATGATCTTTCCTTTGTATTTAGCATCAAGCAGGTCATCCCAATCCTGAGGAGCATCTTCCTTTTTCAGCGCTTTAGAGTTATACATAATAACCTCAGGAAGCAGCATTTCGCCGTACCAGCGGTCCTTCGCATCCTTATAGAGCGCTGGTATGCTGTCGCCGAAGCTAGGTTTGAAGCTTTCGAGGAGTCCTTCATCTGCCGCTGTCATGAGTGAGGACTGGGTTCCACCCCACCAGAAATCGGATTGCGGATTAGCCTTCTCTCCACGGACACGTTCCATGATCTGCTGAGCGCCCATAGTAAGCACTTCAACATCAACATTTGGATTTTTCTCTTTAAACTTTGGAATAATCTCATCCACAACGTTTTTATCTCTAGCCGTGTAAATGACGAGCTTTTGCTTTTCTGTGGACTTTGGAGCTTCTGCAGGTTTAACTGATTCTGCCGGTTTATCTGTCTGATTGGTTGCTTGCCCACCGCTAGGAGTCGCGCTCCCACACGCTGTAACCGCTGTCATAACGGTGCAAAGAAGCATGCCGGTAACCCATTTCGATACGTTCCCCTTTATCATTCTCATTGTTTAAATTCCTCCAGTAAATTTTTTTTGGTGATCCGTTATGTATGTTTATGAAAGGGTTTCCAAGACAATTTGAATGGCTCCAATAATTCCTGCTTTAATACCTAAAGCTGCAACTTTGACAGGTGGTACGAAGGGAACCCATTCAGCTAGTAGCCCATTTAACTTCTTTATCCCCTGTTCGCCAATGTTGACCATTTCTCCGTTAATAATTAACAACTCTGGATCCAGCACACTAATCATATTGACCATGCCATGTGCCCAGTGAACGTAAATGTCTTCCAAAAACTGCTCCGCTTTACGATTTCCGGCCTCCGATTGCCTCATAAGTTCGGTAATTACACTCGTATCTTCGTTCCAGCCTGTCAGAATCAGCCTTGCTTTTTCGATGATGCCAGAAACCGAATAATTTCTTTCGAATACGCCGTATTCACCGCGTCGGGTTCGTCCGACAGGCCCAATCATCATATAGCCGATCTCGCCAGCAGCTTCACGAAAGCCTCGATAAAATTGACCGTCAATAATAATTCCTGCACCGATTCCTGTACCTACATACATATGAACTTGATTACGAACACCAAAGCCAATCCCCTGATGAAACTCACCAATCGTCATTAAATTAACATCATTATCGATAAAAACCGGAATGTTCAATCTTTCTTCCATTTCTTGCTGAACAGGTAGCCCCATCCAACCTGTGCTTGGCGCATAACTAATCGTTCCGTCCGTGCGTTGCGTGATTCCCGGAAGTCCGATCCCAATCCCTAGAAGACGGTCTTTCTCAAATCCGCTTTGCTTCAGAAGGGTATTCACACCAACTTCCAGCGCGCGAATCGCCGTCTCCCCATTGGTCGGCTGGGATAAACGGGTCTCGTAATTATAGAGCAATTCACCGCTAAGATCTGCTATGGACATATGGAGGGTGCTACCCTCAAATACAGCGCCAATCACACCTTTAGCTTTAAAATTGTACTCAAGTAAAATCGGTTTTCTTCCTCCTTTGGATTCACCAATGCCGACCTCGTTGATGAGGCCTTCTCGTATCATTTCATCCACTAGAGAGGACACACATGGTCGACTTAATTCAGTAAGCTTAGCCAAATCTGCCCGAGATACTCGCTTATTTTCCCTAAGTCGACTTATAAGTACATGTCGATTCATTTGTTTAACTAACTTGGTATTTCCAGTTTGACCGCGTCCAAGCACTTTACTCACCCCCTTTGATAGTTAAGATGACTAACAAAGTACCTTGATACAAATTTTAAAACTGGAGGGAATATTTGTCAATCCTATTTATGGATATATTTTCCTCCCTAATCCGACCTTTTTCTCCTTCATAGCAGTCCTGAAATCATAGGCTATATCAAAAGCAAGCATTGAAATCTCTCGGGTGACCATGTGTGCCCTACATATAGTTCACACATATATCTAATAGATTCTTCTTGTTCTAATCGATCGGTTTTTGTCGATTCATATTCAGTATAAAAGAGAATTAGGTAAGTATGGATTTCTAAGTTTTACTTAATCCCATAAAAATAAAAAAAACGCGGTGTATTTATCACGATTAATGAATTTCCTTTTTTGTACTACGCCTACACTAAACCCTATCATTTCTATTCTTCCTATATTTAGGATATTGATAAACTAAGTATAAACCAAGAAAAAAAGTGGCCGCCGATGGTTTGGCAACCACTTTTCCAGTATCTTAGTCCCCGCGTTCTGCAACATCCAAGCAGCCCAGAATGTTCATCAGCGTCGATTTACCAGAACCTGACGGCCCCATGATCGCCACGAACTCGCCATGATCAATCCGTAAGGATATATTGTCCAACGCCCGAATTGTTTCTCCACCCATTACATAATTCTTACTCATATGCTCAATCTGGATTAAGGCCATTCCCTTCGCCTCCATTATCTGAAACCAAATAAATGAAGTATGCGACTCCTCCAACTGACCGACCTTATCGCTTCGCCTTATAAAATTCATGATACAGCTTCATCAGCGCCCGCTTCTCAATCCGTGATACATAGCTGCGACTGATTCCCAGCTCCTTCGCAATCTCACGCTGCGTCCGCTCTTCCCCGCCAAGCTCCAACCCGAACCGCCCGACGACGACTTCCTTCTCGCGATCATCCAGTATCTCTAAATTCCGATATATTTTACTTTTCTCTATCTTCAGCTGCACCTTATCCACGACATCGTCAGCTTCCGTACCGGGAATGTCAATGAGCGTAATTTCATTTCCCTCTTTGTCCGTTCCGATGGGATCATGCAAGGACACATCTTTACGTGTTTTCTTCAGCGAGCGAAGATGCATAAGTATTTCGTTCTCGATACAACGAGCTGCAAACGTTGCCAGCTTTGTCCCTTTGTTCGGGGAAAACGACTCGATGGCTTTGATCAATCCGATTGTTCCGATCGAGATCAAATCCTCCAAATCTTCACCCGTATTATCGAATTTTTTGACATTGTGGACACGAAGCTATGTAAATCTACCCAGCTTTATAAAAAATAAAGAAGCTGCTTCATAGCAGCCCCTGTAGTATTCAACTATCGTTCTTTTGTTAGTTCAACAGTTTGGCGATGTATTACTTATTAACTTAATTGCTATAGCGATCTGCTCTATATATTAGAAAGGGTAAAAATTATAAAACCGACACCTACTGAGAGTAGTCCTTTTTTGCATTTTTTCACACATTGTAACCATCATCCATGAAAGTCTTGATTGGTCTTTATAGCTTTCATCTATAAAAAAAGAAACTGCAATAACGACAGTTACTATACTGAATAAAATAACTTTGCACTGGATAAGGGCGAGGCTCTCCATTATGAAATACAATAGGCAAATATTTTTTCCCAGTTAGCTCAATCTGCTTGCACGAATTGATCTCATTTCATTAGTACGTTAAAAGAGCCTCCCCTCACCAGGGCGGCTCTTCATTGTAATTATGACTGCTGCAGTATAACTTTTCGCTGCTCCCTAGCGCTTTGTATCGCACCAAAAACCATTGCGGTGCTGTAAATATTATCGGTATAACTCGTCTCTGCCGGACGTCGATCTTGAATCGCTTGGAACATTTCATCCAAGCACCCGTCATGTCCTTCCCGTCCTTCCCAAACATAAGGAGCATCGATACGATTATATTCATATAAGAATTTGGTATCTTGCCCCGGCGCCACAACTTCTGCGTACGGAGCTCCCTCCTTCCAACTGGCTGTTCCTTTACTGCCAGCAATACGCCATTCTGCTTCCCATGAGGTACGAATGCCTTCCGAACACCATGATCCGTTATATGTAAAGACTGCACCGTTATCAAATTCAAAAATGCAAACGGCCGCGGCATTGCCGGCATACCAGGAGCCCTCTGGATTAAACTCGTGGCAATAGACAGAGACGGGGTTAGCCCCGATGAGAAAGCGCGACTGATCGAACGTATGAATGGCCATATCCAAGATAAGCGGACTTTCCATCGCATCCCGGAACCCGCCAAAATGCGCACCGATAAAAAACTCCGCTGTCACAAAATTTGGTTTGCCAATCGTACCGGAGTCAATTAACTCGCGCAGCGCGCGAATATCTTTCAAATAACGTCGGTTCTGCATGATGCTATAGTTCAGTTCTGGCAACGACGCTGCCAATTGAGCCAGTTGTTTCGCCTCTTCCATTGAGGCTGCCATCGGTTTTTCACTCATCAGATGGCAGCCGCCATGGAGCGCCTCCAATGCAATCTTGGTATGCGCTGAAGGAATCGTCACATCAAAAACCAAATTAGCATTGGTTTCTCTAATCGCCTCTTCCACACTTGCGTACCAAGGTATAGTCAGCCCATAAGTTTCATTCATTTTTTGCGCTGCTGATTCGTACAAATCAACAAACGCTACTATTTCAGCATCGTCACGTTCTAGTGCATATTGAATCCACTTATTTGCCATACCGCCGCAGCCGGCCTGAACTATTTTATACATAGTGCCCATGACTCTACCCTCCTGTTTTCTTATTAAATGATGGGATTCGGAACAAACGTTCCACCTCGACATGTTTTTAAATAATTAAGAGCATGAACTTGCCCCGTCATCTCCAACTCATCGCGATATACAGGATCATGCCATCCTTCAATATCAATCGTACTTCTATACCCAGATAATCGTAAAATGGATATAATATCCGTCCAGTTGGTATCGCCAAAGCCAGGTGTCCGGTGCCATACATAAGGGTGATTGCCTCCAATACCATGCTCTTTGATCACATCCCATGCAATCGTAGCGTCCTTCCCGTGAACATGAAAAATCTTATTGACCCACTTACGCAGTTGTGGAATCGGCTCGATGAGCTGTGTCATTTGATGCGTAGGCTCCCATTCAAGTCCGATATGATCAAAAGGCAGCGCATCAAACATCATCTCCCAAGAAGTGGGATTATGGGCTATGTTCCAATCCCCTTTATGCCAGTTCCCGTTCATGGGGCAGTTCTCAAATGCTAATTTTATGCCATTTGCCTCTGCACGACGGGCCAGCTCACCGAACACTTCCTTGAATCTTGGTATGGAATCGGGGATTGGTTGATCCGTAAGTCTTCCCGTGAAGCCAGTCACCATATCCGCACCAAAATCCCGCGCACAATCAATCAGACGTTCCCAACTAGCCAACGTGTCCGCATTGTTTCCACTTCCAGTTAGCGGATTGCCAAAAATCGATATACTCGAAATGACTGTACCGTATTGCAGCATCATGTCACGAATTTGCGCAGCAGTTTCTTTTAAATCCGTCGTTCCTGTCGTTTGCCAAAACGAAAGCTGGAAGCTCTCGAAGCCATGCTTCACAATTTGCGGAATCACTTTGACTGCCGTATTCCCTTGAACGAGCGTACCGATTCTCATTTGTTCCATTTTAGTGGTCTCCTTAGTAGAAATATATCCTTACAAAGCTTATAGCCCTGCAGAAACATCTGGGATATACTAAGAATAGTTGAATTTCCGTAAAATGCGCTACGTAGAATCGTGTGAAAAACTTGCACAATTTTGTGCTGTTAGGAGTGAAGTTATTATGACTGCTCTGAAGGAATTAAAAGAAAATACCCGCATGCCTGGCAAACATTTTCAGGTTAACGTCTTTCACAACCTTAGCTCCGGCGAGCGCGTATTGTATCCTCACTGGCATGAACATATGGAGATCATCTATTTTGTCAAAGGGAGCGCTGTCTTTGACATCGGAGGCACCTCCAACGAGACATCACCAGGCGATCTGCTGTTTGTCCATTCTGGCGAGCTGCATACGGGCTATGCAGTCAACAATATGGACGTTGATTACTATGCCATCGTCTTTAATAAATCCCTGCTTGGCGCCGATTCGGGAGATCCAATGTACGGTCCGTTGGTGCTGCCCTTCATGGA